>JAYWDF010000744.1:0-10985 GCA_043779985.1 Akkermansiaceae bacterium
AAGCGCCATCCCGCTCCACTCCTTCGCCGTCTGCTCCGATGTCGAGGTCGGGAAAAAGCGCAACAAGGACGAGGACATAGTCGAGACCTTCGCCCACGAGCTCCGCTACCCCGCCACCACCGATGCCAAACGCCTCGCCGTGGAAATGAAAAAGCGCCGCGACGCCCAGCACATGAGCGTCGTCTTCCCATCTGCCATTCTCGCCTTTAAGGCCTAACCATCGAATTACTCGAGCAGCTCCTCTCTACCTTCCTCCTTGTGGAAAAGAACACAAAATCCCAGATTCTCAACGTGCGTCGCAGTCGGTTCAAGTTCGACAGCCTTTGTTGCGACACACTAGATCCATCTCCATTCCAATGAAAAAGAACGCACAAATCACCGCTGAACATATCTCCGTTCTCAAGCGCCGGATGGAGCGCTTGGCAGACCGTAATCCTTCGTGGGCCTTCAAACGTAGCGATTACAAACGTCTCTACGATTACCTTGCCGTCCAGCTCCTCACCTTCCTCCAAGATGATGAGCTCCTTGAGCGGCTAATATTCACTGATCATCACATAACGGGCAAACAAGAGGAGCTGCTCGATGCTTATCTGATCCTAGACCAAG
Organism: Akkermansiaceae bacterium; assembly: GCA_043779985.1. Lineage (GTDB taxonomy): Bacteria > Verrucomicrobiota > Verrucomicrobiia > Verrucomicrobiales > Akkermansiaceae > Luteolibacter. Next base: position 607 of record JAYWDF010000744.1, read on the forward strand.
GCAATGAGATTGAATTGAAACTTTTTCAGTTTAAATATTCGGACGCTTTCAAAGGCGGAGTTTCCACAAGGGAGCTTTATTCATTTGTAGATCGGATGAACCGGGTATTCCTGCGTTCGGACCTTCAAGACGAAAAAACCCTCGAAGCCTTTGCGGAAGTTCGTAAGGCAGTCGAGGACGCCCGCTCAGCAAACCGGCGCGCTAAACGCGTCAAGATTCAATGTTACTATATCGTAAATGGTCAAAACGTCAGTCACACAGACGCGTCGAAAGTCGATGAAATCCGGCAGTATTTCGCGGCAGACCGCCAAACTTATGGATTCACATTCGAAGCTTATGGTGCCATCGATTTTTATAATCTAATCACGCAAGGACGTGTGCCTATCATCGAGGAGACACTCGAGATCAGCACTGAGCGCTCACCTGAACCCTATATGCTTCACGATATCGGGCAGAATCCGAATGGCATGCCGATCAAGGTTCTGGTTGGATTTGCCAACGTCAATCAGTTCACCCGTTTAGTGGACCGATACAGCAACAACGAACTGTTCGAACTCAACGTGCGCTATTTTCTTGGTGCGGGAAAAGAGGTAAATAGGCGGATCATCAGCACAGTGACAAGTGATCATAGTTCTTGGTTCGGATTTATGAATAATGGAGTCAGTATCACTGCCGATCAGGTAATCGTTGATGGTTCAAGAAGTGGTGGTAAGATGCGTATCCGCTTATCGAACATGCAAATTATCAACGGTTGTCAGACGGTCAACGCGCTGTATCACGCCAAATATTCGAAGGAATTAAAGGATAAGTTCCAAGGAAATTCCAACGTCATGGTCCGGATCTATGAAATTGATCCAGCCAACCGTGAATTTCTGGATGCACTCATCATTGCCACAAATTCCCAGAATGCAATTCGCCCACAAGACTTGGTCGCCAATGATCCAATTCAAATCGCGCTTCAACGTCTCTACGCGGAGTATGGGGTAGGCTATGAACGAAAAACTGGGGAGGATCTCCCGGGGGTGGGATACAGCCATGTATTATCGAAAGAGGATGCCGCCATGTCCTATCTAGGCGTCATCGAGGGTCAACCCACGAAACTCAGAAACTCGCTCAGTATCCGCGAGCTGTTTGGGCGTGATAAGGAGTATTTCCGTGTCTTCAATCTTCAGGGCGATGCCGCTGATGATGATTATGAGGATGCAGCCAAGGCGATTGAAAAGGATTTCTCACCCGACTCCAACGCCAGGATCCGTGCTTTAGAAATCTTCACTGCTTGGGCTATCCGTGAATCGTGTAAGGAAAGAATCGCTGCAGCGAAAGACAAAGGACTCAAAGGAGAGCTTCGCAAGGGGACTTACTTTCTTGCATGGCTAATTTACCAGGCTGATTTAAAAGTGCTCAGCACTCGAATCATTGAGCAGGCTGGTAAAGATCCCTCTCCAGATGCAATCCGTGATCTAGTGGGGCTTCTCCGCATTTCGTCCGAAAAATACTATTCGAAAGCCGTTGAACACTTCGTCGCCATGCGAACCAAATTCATTTCAGAAAGAGGTGGCAATGAAGATTCCGCGTTAAAGAACACTGCATTTACAAAACTCCTTATGGAATCATGGCCGGAAAGTGCTGTGGGAACAGACCTGTTCGAAAACACAGTCACGAAATAAACATTTTGATATAGGAAATTGGAGCAATGGAAATCCCACGAATCGTTCTTTCGAACCACAGGATCTCACTACCCGACGAACCCGGCTGTGTTATCGACCGCTACACTAAACACCGGATGGGCCGAGACACGAGCAAGGAACTCCCGCGCATCCCCGCGGTGAAGACGTATGCGGATTTCCGCGCGTTCTCCCAAGCCGGGCGGGAGCTGGCGCATTGGCATTTGGAGTATGAGACGGTGGCGTGTCATCCGGGTGTGGTGGTGGAAGAGGGGAAGATGGCTGACGCGGCGACCGGTGATCGCCGCTACAGGGTCACCAAGATGAAGTTCGGCATCACCAACGACGCCAACCTCTGGGCCACCGAAACCATGGGCAACCCCAAGTATCCGCTGGAGCTGTTCCTGCGGGTGGTTACGGTGGGGCTGGAGACGATGAAGGTGGTGGATGGGCTACCGGCACTCAATTTGTAGAATGAGTGGAATTTCAAATCAGCCCATGCTCATGCTGCGGGCAACTCCGGAATCATCACGGGGAGCATGCTGGCTTGAGCCTCTTCCAGTTTGGCGAGGACAGCACGAAGCAGTTCGTTCGTGCAATCAGTGCCGGATGCCATAGCCGCAGCGAGGAAGGTATTTATTAGCTTGGTGCGGTCCAGTCGTTTGGTGACGAGATGATCGGCGTTGAGGTCGAGGATTTCGATATGCCATCTTCCAGCGATCGTTTTGCCGACCAAGATGCCGGTGGCCCGGTCCTCTGCAATGTGAGTGCCGTAGTCCGCCTCCTCATACGGATTGATGAGGTAGAGTCCGGCCTTGCGATCCTCGGGTGATTACCACGTATCGGACTTCGCACCGTTGCAATGCCTGCTGGCGGAGATCAGATTCCCGTGGCGGTTGCGGAACGGGTGCCGGAGCGTCGGATTGAAATGATCCAGCTCCATCGACTTGCGACCGAGATCGAGAACATGCTGGAGCGAGTAACCGCAGCGGTCGCCGGTCTCCAGAAGAAGCGACGGCAGAGCCTGCCGATATTTGGTTCTTGGATACTGGGCGGCAACGGCCTTCCGGCGTTCAAGTCTCGGCTCGGAAGGTGCGTGTGCCATGGTCGATCAATTGCTGGAGTCCGGCGATGGCGGCCTGCACCGCCCGATGAAGCTCAATGTCCGATTTGATCTGTTCGAAGGATCTCGAAGGATTCTCCCGGCGGCGCAAGATCTTGAGATTCTGATATTCCTTCGCTTGAGCTTGAGTCAAGCGGCCGAGCGCGAATTTTCGGGAGAGATCATTGAATCGCTCTTTGGCGGAATCATCCCAGTCGGTATCGCTATCGAAGACAATTGCATTCGTCTGTGTAGTAGCCTCCACCGGAGCTGAGGAAAACTTCACCGGCGACGAAACCACCGCCTGTGATTCGACTTCATCGAGAATTTGATTCCCCATTTCGTGCATGAGGGAGGCTTGAGCCACGGCAAGCGTTGCGCCGGTAGCCGCCACCTTGAAGGCTTTGTTACGCATGGACGAGGCGGTCTTCATGGTGGTCCCGAGTTGATGATCAGATCGTAAATCAAGCGCTTGTGGGTATCGGTATCTGAAACGTAAATGCCGTGAGTGACACCTGTCACGGTATTCGACTCGGCAGTCGGATGCTTCAAATCGATCGCAGCCTTGTGAGAAAACTGCCGGATCGATATTTCCCCCCAACCGCCTCGTGAAGCGCAGCCGATCTGATTAAAGGGAACCGGCGAAGTGGAGAAATTGGAAGAACTCAGTGTGCCTTTGGCTTCCTCCGGATTCGGGGCTCCGATTTTTTCGATGTATTTTTGGAGATCTAAAGTTTGGGGTGCCAAATCGTGATTCCAGATAATACCCCGGAAAACCGCCCGCATGGGGCCGGCGGGATCGGCGAATCCGAGCATCACCGTGATGAATTCACCGGATTTTTGGACCTGATGGCAGTTGAAATACAGAAACTCCTTTGGAGCACTCGAAAAATCCACCTCCACGACACGCTTGGAAGCCGCCGGTTTCTCGGAATGGGAAGCTTTTTTCACGGTTGCCACGCCGGGAGTGTTGGGACGGGCGATTGTCTCTTGCAATCACAAACTAGGCCTGTCGGCCCAGCAGCCCCTTGCCAAAAGAGCCGCCGGTCGTTCATGCAACGGAAAAATCAGACAGCGGGAGGTGCCGGTGGGGCAGCTTCTGCTTTCTTCGCCGCACGCTCAATGTGGGAGGCGCTTTTCCCGACCTTTTGATAGTAGCTGACAGCATTGATGCTTTTTGGAAGGACTAAATCTACTAGACTATATGCATTCACAACTTGTTGGTGATTAAAATGAAATGGAGCTTAATTGCTCCAATCCGCAGCCACCCATTGCGACACTCACACCACCCTTGGCACGTCCGGTATAAACCTCGGGCGAAACTCGCACCGACCTAGGGGCGCCCGGTCCGGGCATGGGGGCGGCTCGCCCGGACCTTGGGACGATCCCTACAAGCCCGGGGAAGAGTTGCACGGACATCGGAACCGTCTGACCGGACCTCACCTCCACGTCGCATAGTGATGCGGGCGGTCTGAGCCATTCCCGGGAAAATCTACACGCAACTTGAGGGCTGCTGAAACCACATTGGCGCTTGTCCGTATCAACCGCGTCCCGCGCTGCATGGGCATGTGCTGCAATCTCATTCAGAAGGCTCGCTCGTCTCCCCAGCATCCCTCGGTCCAGAACCAGCCAACAGGAACCTTCACTGGGGAGCGGCACCTAGCCCATCGGCGGCACCATTTCAAAATTCCCACACCGCCGCAAATCCTGAGGATTTTGTTCGATCCTGTGACGAATGGTGATTATAAACCTCGCCGTGGTATCGAAATCAAACGAGAAATGTCGGTTCCACCACCCGGCCGCCTCGACCGTCCTTGTTCCATGGATTACCTCATCTTCTTAACCGGATTGTTCCTGCTGGCCGCCGCGGGCGGCTGTCGCATCCTGTTTCGCGAGGGACGCGAACCTTTCCGCTCGCCGTTTCTCGCCGTCGCACTGGTTGCGCTCGGACTCCAAATATGGTCGGGCATTCTAATTTTCGCCCTCGGCCTTGGGGACGGGATGACGCTCCTCAGGGCCTTGCTCGGAGCGGTGTTCGCCACATCCCTGTTGGGTTTCTGCCTGTCGCCGCTGGTCCAAGGCCACCGGGTGGGATTCATCCTGAAATGGGCGTCGATGTTCGCTCTGTTTGTTTTCACGTTCGTGGCCGGCGCGAGCGATCTCCGTTCTTATTGGTTCAGCGGGCCGCTGGTCGCGGTGGCGTTCGCCGGCGGTTGGCGGTTCGCCACCATCGCCAAGGCGCTCGACCGGACCAAGCGATCCGCCCCGCGCCTCGTCACCGCCCTCGTGCTCGCGATCACCGCCTCGATCTGCCTGGTCCCGGATGCCGTGCAAATCTGCTATGACGTGGAAGGACAGGGATTTTCCCACGCAAGGATCGTCTTCCTCGGCGGGCTGATCCTCGCGACGCTGTGCAGCATCGCGTTTTGCACCATCCTTTGGGAAACCATCTATCAGTCCAATCGCGCCGAGCTCACCCGCAACCTGCTGCGCCGCCGGAGGATCGGCACCACCGTCATTCTGGTGGCGGCAATCTTCACCGTCACCAACGGCGCGTGGCTCGCCCACTGGCTGGGCAACCAAGCCAAACAGGAGCAGATCACCACGCTCCTCAGCGCCCTCCACCTCGGTGCCAACAACATCGACCCCCAGGAAGTCCGGCTAATCCAAGGCGACCCGGCGGAAGTCCATGGCAAAACTTTCACCGGACTGCGCTCCAAGCTCCTTGATATCCGCAAGGCTCTGCCCGGCAACCGTTTCACCTACCTGCTGGGCATGCGCGACGGGCGGCTCGTCTTCCTCGTGGACGCGGAAGACCCGGCCAACGAGGATGACTTTTCCCCGCCCGGCGAGCCCGTCAAAGACTACCCGGAAAAATGGAAACCCGAGCTCGCGGGCAACTCGACCTTCAACGGCCCGGACCGCGACGAGTGGGGCGTCTGGTTCGCCGCGGCGGTGCCGATTCTCGATGCGAACCAGAACGTCGTTGCGGTGTTGGGAGTGGACTATCCCGTCACCACCTGGCTGCAGCCGCTCGCCGCCCGGCGCTTCGCCGCCATGGGCGTCACCTGTTCCGTGGCCTTGCTGCTCATCGCCCTGTTCGGTTTCCACCTCTCCGCCATCGAGACCACCCTGCGGGTCGAGAGTCTCTCGGAGCGACTTTCCGACGCGATGATCGCCGCCGAATTCGACACTTGGGAATGTTTCACGAACCCCTTCAAGCTCAACATCAGCCATCGCATCCTCACCACCCTCGGCTGGCGCACTACCCGCGCCGGTCCATCCTTCCGCAAGGTCTGGCTGCACATCCATCCCGAGGATCGCTACCAGCTCTTCAATCTCGTCCGCCCCAAAACCAACCCGACCGCAGCCCGGACCGAATCCTCCTCCGAAGCCGAAATCCGGATCAAAGTGGCCGGCGGCCGCTGGGTTTGGTTCATGCTCCGGGGACGGCTCATCCAGTCTCATTTCGACAAGGATCAATCAGCCACCCGGCTCGTCGGCACCATCATCAACATCGACGAACGCCAGCGGGCGCGCCTGGAAATCGACAAGCAACGGCGGTTCGCCCAACACGTCATGGAGTCCGTCCCCAACGGCCTCGCCGTCATCGGCGAGGATGGGATCATTTCCTACGCCAACCCCGCCTTCATCCGCCTTGCCCGCGGCGCGACGGAATCGCTCGTCGGCAAGCCGCTTGATTCCCTGATCGCCAACGTGGATTCCACGGCCACCGCCGGCGATGGATTCGAAGCCGTTCTCACCTGTCTGGATCGCTCGTCGATTCCCGTCCAAGTCTTCCGCGCCCGGCTTTCCGAATCCCAAATCGACTCGGGCTCGATCCTCGCCGTCGTCGATCTCACCGCCGCCAAGGAAGCCGAGCAGGATCTCCTGCGCAGCCGGGCCGAGGCCAATCGCCTCGCGCTCGTCGCCAAGCGCACCGACAACGCCGTGGTCATCACCGATGCCGTCGGCCGCATCGAGTGGGTCAACGAAGGCTTCACCAAAATCAGCGGCTACGGCAAGGATGACGTCATCGGAAAAACCCCCGGCAGCATCCTCCAACGGCATGGCGAGAGCGACCTCGCGAAGAGCCACATGCGGGATCAAATGAAAGCCGGCAAGGGCTTCGAAACTGAAATCCTCAACTACGCCAAAAGCGGCCGCGCGTATCTTGTCCACATCGAGTGCCAGCCGCTCGTTGACACACACGGCGACCTCACCGGCTTCATGGCCCTCGAGCGCGACATCACCCAGACCCGCCGCTCCAGCAATCTCCTCGAAGCCGTCGGTTCGATCAACAACACGCTCCTGTCCAGGCGCATCGAGCCCTCGGTCTGGGGCGGCATCCTCGCCGCCCTCGGCACGGCCGCCAATGTGGACCGCTGCCACCTGTTTCACGTGCACCCCCGCCACGCTGGCGGGACCAGAGACATGAGCCAGATCGCCACTTGGAATGCGGGCGGTTCCGCGCCGCAAATCCAACGGGATGATTTCCAGAACCTCCCGTTTGAAGACTCAGTCTTCGACCGCTGGCACCGCGAAATGGCGGCAGGCCGGGAAATCCACGGCCTCGTGAGTTCCTTCCCGCTGCCGGAACAAGCCCCGCTTCTCGCCCAAGGGGTCCGCTCGCTGATCGTCGTCCCGATCCTCACCGGCGACCAGCTTTGGGGTTTCCTGAGCTTCGTTTCCTGCCACGAAGACCGCGTCTGGGCCAGTTGGGAGATTTCCATCCTCCGTTCCGCGGCCACCAACATCGGCCTCCGCCAGGTCGCCCAAATCGAATCCGATGCCCTGGTCCTCGCCCGCGATGAAGCCCACAGCGCCGCCCGCGCCGCAGACAAGGCCAACCTCGCCAAGAGCACCTTCCTCGCCACCATGAGCCATGAAATCCGCACCCCGCTCAACGCGGTCATCGGCATGGCCTCGCTGCTCGAAACCACCCCGCTCAACACCCAGCAAAAAGACTTCGCCGAGACCATCCTCAACTCCAGCAATTTCCTGCTCGAACTCATCAACGACATCCTCGACTACTCCCGCATCGAAAGCGGCACGATCGACCTCGACTCCTCGCCGTTTCCGCTATCCGACCTCTGCCGCGAGGCCTTCGATGTGATCCGCCTTGGCGCGGCGGGAAAACAAATCGAACTCATCGGCCGGATCGCCCCGCAGCTCCCCGCCATGCTCGTGGGCGACCGCGCCCGGATCCGCCAGATCCTCGTCAACCTGCTCGGCAACGCGGTGAAATTCACCCCCGCCGGCTTCGTCAGCCTGACCGTGGACGGCCAGCCCCTTGCCGACGGTCAATGGAAGCTCACCCTCGATGTCACCGATTCCGGCATCGGCATCGCCCCGGAGGCGATCGGGAAACTCTTCCGCCCGTTCGTCCAGGAGGACTCGTCCACCACCCGCCGCTTCGGCGGTTCGGGGCTTGGCCTCGCCATCAGCAAGCGGCTTGCCGAGCAAATGGGCGGAGACATCACCGTCCGCAGCGCCCACGGTCAGGGCTCCACCTTCAGCGCATCGTTCCTCCTCCAGCCCGCCCTAACCGACAATCTGCCGCCACCGGCCGTCTCCAAACTCCCCAACGGCGAGCCGCTCAAGATCCTCGTCGTGGATGACAACGAGCTCAACCGCCGCATCCTCGAGGAAACCCTCGCCGGTTGGGGCGTCTCCTGCCACACCGCCGCGAGCGCCGCCCTGGCCATCCAGTGCTGGACTCGTTCCGGCCCTTACGACTTGGTCATCACGGACCACCACATGGAGGACATGGACGGCGTCGAAATGACCCGTTATTTCCGCACCCTGCCAGATGCCCGAAACACCCGCTTCAGCCTCCTGAGTTCGGAAAGCAACTATCCGGCGGAAATCCGCACGCTCTTCGACGAGGTGGGCTCCAAACCCATCTGGCCTTCCAATCTCCACGGAATCCTCACCCGCCTGTTCCCGGGAACCGTCTCCGCAACCACCCCGTCCTCAAGGCCGCCCGACTCGTCAGAACCCGTTAGCCTCGGCGATCTCAAGATCCTCGTCGCCGAGGACAATCCCAACAACCAGAAAGTCATCCGCCTGCTGCTCCGCCGCCTCGGCATCGAGCCGCACATCGTGGACGACGGCCAGCAGGCGGCCGACGCGGTCCGCGCGAATTCCTACGACGTGATTTTCCTCGATCTCCAAATGCCCGTCATGGACGGACTCGCCGCCAGCCGCGCCATCCGCGGGCTCGACCTCGCGAAACGTCCTTACATCGTCGCGCTCACCGCCAACGTCTTTCAGGAAGACCGCGATGCCGCCGCCGCCGCCGGCATGGACAACTATCTGTCCAAACCCATCAACCTGGTCCGCCTCCGGGAAATGTTCTCCACCATCGGCGACACCACCTCATCGCCCCCCTGAATCTCCCGCCATTTCTAACATGCAAGCGCCTCTTCTCGACCTTGACCAACTGGAGTCCTTCACCGCCATCGGCTACGACGACTATCTCGACCTTCTCGGCGATGTCCTCCGCGACATTCCCGACCATCTCGAGGGCATCCATGCCGCCATCGCCGCGGGAAACTCTGCGGATTTCAGATCCCGTGCCCATGCCTTCCGCGGGATGATTTCTTACTTCGGCTGCGTCGCCCTAACCGACCGGCTCGCCGGGCTGGAACACCAGCAGGAGGTCGCCCCCGCCCAGGCTGACGCCATTCATACCGAGCTTAAAGACCTCTGGGACCGCAGTTTCGCGGCCATCAAGGACTGGGAAATTTCCGTGCCGGATTTCGCACCCAAGTAGCCGAGGCTCCGTTTCATGAGCAAGCCATCGTTCTACATCCCATCCCTCGACGGCCTGCGGGCCGTCGCGATCCTGATCGTTTTTCTCGCCCACGTCGGGCTGGACAAGGTGGTCCCCGGTGGTTTCGGCGTGACGATTTTCTTTTTCCTCAGCGGCTACCTGATCACCACCCTGTTGCGCCGCGAGCTGGGGAAGTCCGGGCGCATCGACTTCAAGCAATTCTACATCCGCCGCATGTTGCGGATCTGGCCGTCCTTCTATGGCGTCCTCGCGCTCGGCGCGCTGCTGACTCTGGCCGGCCTGCTGCCCGGTCCTCTCAAGTCGGGACCGCTGCTCAGCCAAGTGCTGCACTACGCCAACTATTATTCCATTTTTAGTGGCAGCGAGGGCGCGATTCTCGGCAGCGCGGTGTTCTGGTCGCTGGCGGTCGAAGAGCATTTCTACCTGGCGTTTCCGCTGCTCTATCTGTTACTCGTCCGGCTCGGACTCACACCACGCGGCCAAGGGCGGGCCCTCTGGCTCGTCTGTCTGGGCGTGTTGGCGTGGCGCTGCTTCCTGGTGTTCCACCTGCGGGTGGACGACCACCGGACCTACTACGCTTCCGACACCCGGGTGGACAGCATCATGTTCGGTTGCATCCTGGCCATCCGCGGAAATCCGATGCTCGACCCTCACCAAGGATCGGAAAAACTTTGGAAATTCATCCTCCTCCCGGCGGGCCTCGCGCTCATCGCCGCGACCCTCCTGTATCGCTCGCCGGATTTCCGCGAAACCTTGCGCTACTCGCTGCACGGCCTCGCGCTCTATCCAGTCTTCGTCACCGCCCTCCGCTATC
>JAYWDF010000745.1:0-3945 GCA_043779985.1 Akkermansiaceae bacterium
CTGACACTAACACCGCCGCGAGACGCGTTAATCACATTTCAGCCATCTTTTCAGTCGGGATGCGGTTTTTCGCGGAGGGCTGCGTTGGATGCATCCACCCAAGCAAGAGTATTTTTGAATACTGGATTGCGGGCGGTGGCCAAGGCTTCGAGGGAACCAAAACGGGAGTAGGAAGTGCAGGGATCGAAGGCTTCGAGGAATGGAAAATCGGCAAAATCTATCTCCAGCCTGAAACCAAAAAACAACTACCGAACTAACCAAAAACCTCCAGCCTTCCAGATCTCAATCAGAAGATTTCACAGAAAAAAATTTGCGTGGCGCGGCGCGGCGCAACACTCCCGGCGCCATCGGTGGGATCATGACTTCGAAGTTGAATACTCTCGTGGCAAATGACCCCTTCTTCGCTTGTCGAATCCGCCCGGGCTCTCCCAATGTCTTCACCTCGGAAATCGTTTCCTATCGTCTCACCCGCACCGGTAAGGACACGAGTGGCAATCTGATTTTCCCCCCCGCGGTCATCACGAAGATCCGTTTGAAGGATGCAACCGCTATGAATCTGGTCGGAGGAACCAGCGTCTCCTATCGAATCTCCTATGATGCGGAGAGTGCCGCCAAATTCAAAGCGGCCCGCGACCTGTCCGTCATGACGGCACTGAAGACATAAATGGCGAAGTGACGGAGTGCTGGTGAACCGTCGTTGTGGAAGATCCACCGACACCTTGTGGACCTCGGGTCAGAAGGCGATACCGCGGATTTCAAGCTTCTTTGGCACGCACGGTGCATGTAGGGTGACTGCATGGCATCGAAGACATACGGGGTTATCACGCTCATCCAGGCGCTTTTGATCGGTTCGCTTTCCGCATACAGCGAATCCGGACACCGCATCGTCGGGGCTATCGCCGACAAGCGAATCGAAGGCAAGCCCACGGCTGCCGCCATTAAAAAACTGCTAGGCACGGTCAGCTTGGAACGCGCCTCCACTCTCCCCGACGAACTGCGGGGCGAGGACAAAGGACACGGAACCTTCAAACTTCCGGAAAACCCCGAGCTTGCAACCCAACTTCTCGCCTTCCGCGAAGCCAATCCGCCGGGGAGTGACGAGAGCGAAGATCATCTGCCCCCATCCCACCATTGGTTTCATTACACCGATGTTCCGATCCAGTCCCCCAGCTACAGCGCCACGAAGATCGGGACCTCCAAGTGGGACATCGTTCACATCATCGCCTATTGCAGCCGCGTGCTTGCCGGCACCGAGCCTGCTGTTAATGACCGCCACATCACCCCGGCCGTCGCAGTCGTGTTGCTCGCCCACTACGTCGGCGACATCCATCAACCTCTTCACGTCGGAGCCGCCTTCCTTGATCTGCAGGGAAAATTCATCAACCCTAATACAGACGCTTCCGCCCTGCCGGACCGCGGCGGCAACGACATCAACTTCGGTGCCACCAACCTTCATGGCTACTGGGATTTCGACGCAGTGGAATCCAGTCTCTCCTATCAACGCCGCATCCAGGGAAAAACCAGCGACACTCTATCACCTCACGATTGGGGTATCCAGCTCGCAGCGAAAGAGCCCGCAAACTGGAAGCCCGACTCCACGCTACAGCCCGTGCAATGGCCCGAGAAATGGGCCGATGAGATCCTCCCGATCGCCCTCGAGGCCCACGCCCGCTTGCGGTTTCTTCCCCGCGAGGAATTCGACAAGCAGAACGGCAAGTCGATCAACTTTTGGACCGCCGTCGAGAAACCTCACCAAGGTCGGTCGAGCTACGCTGTTTTCGCCTCAAAAACCGTGGAGGTCGAACTCCACAAAGCCGGTTGGCGTCTCGCCGCCCTCCTTGAGGCGAGCCTGCCGCCGGACTAACCCGATAACCACCTCCCATTCGCGACCCATGAGCCGCCTGTCGTGGAGCAGACTCCTAGGATAACGTTCGGGTGGGCGCATCCGGTGACGCCGCCAACCGCTTCGGTCCCGCGATGGATCTCCTTCCTGAATGCGAAAGCCGTCTCCCGCCCTTGGCTGAACCATGCGATCCCCTTTGACTCGATGAAGCCCCCAAGGGATGACGTATCCGCCTTTACCGCATCGTAGCCTCGCATAAAACGAACCGAAATAATCCGCCACCGAACTCGGCTCTGTCCCTCGAGTTTGGTCGGGTGTGGTTCGCAACTGCTGTCTCGGCCCCCCGCGCTGGCCAGCCGGAGGTTGAATAATTCCGGGTAGGCTTCATCCAAACGGATGATGTGCGGCAGTCTGAAATCCAGCCACATTGCCCTCGAAGTGATGTAGCTGGATACAGAGGTTCATTAGCCCTCTTCCCACACTGACCTCAGATCCGTCGTCCGTTACTAACCATTGGCACACCCGTCCGGCGAATGAGGCGGTTTTTCCATCCAACCCAACAGCCCACCATGTGCACAATCCCATAAAACCCGACGAGAAGAATCTTCGCGAGGCTTTGGAGAGCCATCCAGCCGATTGGAAAACCCGCACGAATCTGGCACGTTTCCTCCACGATCAGGGATCCTTCCGCGAGGCTGCGGATGTCATTTGGGACCCCCCTGAGATTCCAAATAGCGACGTCGAGCTGGAGTTCGCCGCACGGATGCTCGCTCAAGGTCACAGGCAAGGCGATCCGCTTGCCGCGGAGTCGCGACGTGGCGATGCGAGTCCGGCCGCGGCGGTTCTATGGAGTTTTCGGGACCTTCAGACAAATGTTAGTTAGAAATGATTGGGTTGCCGATCCGGCTTAGCCACTTGGCGCAGTATTCCGACCAGTTCGGGGTCGAGACTCTTGAAGGCGACACGAGCTTCCACGTCGGCATTCGAGCGGGTCATTTGGGCGAGGGTTTGCCACACCTTCGGCTTGGTTGGGCACCTTGAGATTTCTGATGTTCTTGTCTGTGGTCAGTGTCCGAGCGAAGGCTGCAAGGTTCGTTGTGACGTCGCCGGAGGTAGGGAGCAGGGCCGTCGCGCGGCGCTTGTGTTTTTCCGTTGCGCGCAAGGGGTGGCGACCGGCACTTGCGCTGACCCATGATGTGGGCAGCCGGGAAATCCGACTCGTAGCTCGTTAATGACACGCGGTGGCCCCATGAATCACGATTCCGCCGACCGGATGATCTCGCGGTAAACCTCCACTTCCTCGGTCGCCACCCGGGTCAACGCCGGATCTTTGTCGAGATCCACGAAATACAGGCCGAAGTCGGTGTTAGGATTGAAGGCGTGTCCCCACTCCCGGTTTGAGGTGATCGACCAGAAGTTGTAGCCTTTCACCGGCACTCCGTCACGAATGGCCCGCTCCACCTCGGCGACGTGGGTTCGAAGGTAATCGGTACGCGAAACTCCACCGGCCACCGGGACGCTGCCATTCTCCACCACAAAGAGCTCCTGCTCGGGAAACCAGCGGTGAAAGCGCCGTAACGCGTGATAGAGTCCCTGCGGCCAGACCGGAGCTTGTAAAAAACGGCCGTGAGCGGCGTCCTCGAGCGACCGGAAACGTCCGAGCTTGCGGGTGGGCAAGCCCCAGTAGTAGTCCAGACCGATGAAATCCTGTGCTCCCACTGCTTCTAACGGGCAAAGCTCTTCCGGCAAGCGTCCGGAGGTCCCGAGGTACCACCAGTTCGCATTCGCAATCAGCGTGGTGGTTCCCCAGAACCGCCATGCCCAGTTCAGCCATCCGGACTTGGCTTCAAGCACTTTGAGCCGATGGCTCGGTTCGAGCGGTATGATTTCCACGCACGCCTCATCGTGGAAAATTGCATACGCGATCCGCCTCGCCAGCTTCACTTCCAGGCCCTCGCCGCCACTATCCAGGGACACGCCCGGCGCATCGGTCCGGATTCCGATCCGGATGCTTCCCCGTCGGCGCACGCGCCGCATGTCGCGGCTTTCCACCAGGTTTTTCAAATCGCCGTGGTGGCCTATCAGCACTTCGCGCAGGGAGA
>JAYWDF010000746.1:0-3935 GCA_043779985.1 Akkermansiaceae bacterium
ATCCATTCGCCTCCCCGCCACCCTCGAAGAACAAAAGCGCATCGCCGCCATCCTCGCCGCCGCCGACCAGGAACTCACCCTCCTCCGCAAACAACGCGCTGCCATCGAACAGCAAAAGCGCGGCTTGATGCAGCGGCTGCTGACGGGCAAAATTCGAGTTAAGACCACCTAAGATTATGTCTGCCAACCCTTTTCCATTAGACGTGCTTTCCGCCGCTTTTCCTGATTTCAAAGGCTTCGGGCACATCAAATCCGGCACGTTCAAAACGGTTCATCGCGTTACAACTCCTTCGGGAGGTGACGAGGTGTTGAAGATTATTCGTTTGCCCTTGGATTCCGGAACAGACGCATCGCGCGCCCTTCGTGATCAGGAACTCGGGCGTGCCAAGCGAGAGATCGGCCTGCTCGCAAAGATTGACAGTCCGTTCGTGGTCAAGCTTGGCATGGTTTCACCTTCGATCATGGATTTGGCCGGAGAGTCCTGTATGGTTTATACAGAGGAAATGCTGCCTGGTCGTGATCTCGAAGCGGTCATAGCGGATCGTATCAAACCTGCTGAAATGGAAATCAAATCTCTTCTCGCCTGTCTTGTCCAAGGCGTTCAAGCATTGTGGACAGGTCATCAAACTGTCCACCGTGACATCAAACCCGCAAATATTTTTGCAACGGGCCTTCCTGATCGCCCTTACGTCCTGTTGGATCTCGGAATCGCCTATAATGTCAATGAACCCGGCCTAACGGTAAATCCGAGTCACAGCCCGGGGACTCCTATTTATATGGCTCCCGAGATGCTCGATCCAAACTTCCGGGACACATTGAGCTACCGCGCGGATTTGTATGCGGCCGGGGTGACCACATTCGAGTTCGCAACCGGTGGAATCCACCCTTTGGCCAAAGCTGGGGACCACTTGGCAAAAACGCTCACCCGGATTCTCCATCAGGAACCAGCAAGGCTGGATGCATTTCGTCCTGATCTTCCGAAAAAACTTTGTGCGCTGATTGATCAGTTGATGAAAAAGAAACCGGCACTGAGACCAGGCAATTTTACGCTCATCCTTAACCAGCTAAAATAATCGTCATGCAACTTCTCGCGCAACACGGATATGGAAACGGTAACAAGATCGAACAAGGTCTTGGAGAAGGGCTCATTGACGGAGTGATTTTTGGTGCCAAGGATATCAGCCCTGATAGGTTGGCAGCCACGCTTGGGCAGTTTGCGGATGAATTTCCGCAAAGCGTTCGGATTCTGGATCCACAGTATTATGCATCGCTGATCGCCGCGCAGCCGGGTGCCAGGCTTGGATACTTGGTTGGCGAGAACTCCCATGGGTATTTCGGGGCACGGCGGCGGCGCGATCTGGAACTTGAAGAGCAAGTCAACGAAGACATTAGATATACGCTTGGCTACCAGAGGTCGCTATCCGTCAGCGCAGTAATCGCGCCGAATATCGTGATCCGGCGTTCGTTTGATTCGATTGAAGCTACCATCTCCAAATCCTTTCTTCGGAATTCCGCATACTACGCAGGAGAACTGGGAATACAGGTGCCATTGTATGCAACATTGGCAATCTCCGCCGCAGCTCTGACTGATAAAATTGAGCTTCAGAATTTCCTACAGGAAATCACGGAAATGCCAGATCCTCCTGCGGGGTTTTATCTCCTGTTGGAAAAAATTGATAACTCCATCGGCTCAGCCCTGACGGAGCCAGACATTCTCTCTCGTTGGATGTTGATCAACCACACTCTGAAGATGAATGGTTTTGAGTTGATCAACGGATACACGGATGCGCTCAGTCCATATCTTGCAGCGGCGGGAGCCGACGCCGTTGCGACGGGCTGGTATAATACCCAAAAGAGCTTCAGTCTGAGAAAGTTCGAACCGGTTTCCGATTTTGCACGGCGTCCGGTTCAGCGCTACATGAGTGCGGCAATGCTTAAAAGCATTCGCTACACCGAGTTGAATGACCTCCGGGACAATTTTCCCGAAATCATGAATGAATTGTCATGCGACGATTTCTATGACCCCAATGAAGGATCAGCGCCGGATTGCACAACAAGCGAGGCGTTGCAGAACTGGGAGGGCCTTAACGCCATGAACCAATTAGCCGTGGAAGGTGACGTGGTCGCATCGCTTGAGAACTGTCGCAACGCCCTTGATGAGGCGGAAGACATCTACGTGAGAATTCAAGAATACGGTTTGACGATGCGTGATCGTTCGAGCGCGGCCCACATCCGCTTGATTCGCGAAGAACTCGAAGAATTCGAGGAACTAGCGGAACTTTAATTTAGCAGAAATGAGATGAATCGCCTTCTCCCTAGCCTTCGTATTGAGCGGTTTCCCGCAACGCGGCGTGAAATGCTTGCGGATCAGTCCGGTGGTGGAATCAAACTCCCACAGGCCGACGTTCAGATCCCGGAAAGTGCCGAGGAATTCGAGCGCCGCGGAAGTAACTGCTGGAGGAAGAATCAAAAGCGCTCGGTTTGCAAAGAAGCGATAGCGGGAGGCCTGCATGAGTCCTTTTCGCCAATCACTGAGTTTACCCTCAATGGCTGTGAGGCGGAGGCTCTTGAGCGCCAACACCGTAAAATCCCCAGTCGTCTCGGGTCTCCTCCACGCCATGAAAAGAACGTCCGCCCTGCCAAAACCATCCAGAGCGAATTCACGACCGCTGGCGTGGTGACGCTTGGCCAGTTTCTTCTGCTCCGCTTCCAAATAGGCTCGCTCGAACTTCGCGATGAAATTCGATTCGCCGCGTTTCGACGAACTCGCGGTCGGAAGATTGCGCCGGGTGTCGTGGCACCCGAATTTCACGGTTGTGGGTTGGTTTTTTGGAGTAGCCATACTTCAGGGTCGGGCGCGTGGGACGGCGCGACATTCGGTAACCGGGAGAAGATTACCAGATTTTTACCGACCTTCCAGAAGCAATTCCCGATCCATCCAAGGCCATGACGCAGAAATTTCAAGAAGCTGACCGTCTAAAAGCCAAGCTGGATCAGCACCGCCCGCTGGACCCGGCCATCGTTGCGAACCTGCGGGAAGATCTGATCGTCCGCTGGACTTATCACTCGAACGCCATCGAGAACAACAGCCACACGCTGGCGGAGACGTTGATGGTGTTGCAGGGATTTGTTGTGGGAGGGAAACGCGTGCGCGAATTGTTGGAAGTCCTTAACCACCGGGATGCGATTCTGCGGGTGGAGGAATTGGTAGAACGGAACGAGCCCGTCAGCGGAAACGCGATCCGTTCGATTCACCATCTCATCCTCAAGGGAATCAACGACGACAACGCTGGGAGATACCGGACCGTCAATGTCCGCATCGGCGGTGCCGAACATCTGCCGCCGGATCAATTGCGGGTGCCGGAGCTGATGGAGAGATTCATCGCCTGGTATCGCGACGAGGCGCTGGAACTGCATCCGGTCGAGCGCGCCGCGCGCGTCCACAGCGATTTCGTAAAGATCCATCCCTTCGTCGATGGCAACGGCCGGACTTCCCGCTTGTTGATGAACCTGGAACTCATGAAAGCCGGATACCCCGCCGCCGTGCTGCCGGTGGAACGTAGGTTTGAATACTATTGGGCATTGGATCAGGATCAGGTTCACGGAAATCCCGGGCCATTTCTCAATCTCATCTCCGTGATCGTGAAAGACAGCTTTCGCCCCTATTTCCATGCGTTGAGCATTCCGTGGGAGGAGGAGGCATGAATCTATTCGCCCAAGAAAATGACCACCCCGGCTATCCCTTTTCAGGGAAGAGCCCCGTGGGCTCTTTTTACCGGGGTGGAACCTTTAAACCTCTTGGCGAGCCTCCGCTACGCAGCGACTCGCCACAGTTGGAATGGCCCGCCAAGCACCTGAGCGGGGTGCCCCGCGACGCCATGGAGACGACTTTCAATGCAGGCAGGCCGGGAGGAGTCTGTTCCTTTGCCGGTCAA
>JAYWDF010000747.1:0-3929 GCA_043779985.1 Akkermansiaceae bacterium
TGGGCGTTACGATTCGGCCCTCGCGCGGGTGGAGACGCTCCAGAAATCCGCGCCTCGTGCGGAGCCGTGGATGGCGAAACGAGCGGAACTGCTAGGACAGGCGGGACGGCTGGAGGAGTCCCGCGCTGCATGGCAGGCCCTTGTCGCCCATTTGGAAAACTTGCCCAATTCCGAACGAGGCTCCCACGCGATGTGCCTACTGGCTGAGCAGGCGCGCCATGCTCTAGCAAAAGTTCTACAGTCCGATAGGCATTAGCCGCATTCAAATCCTGATTCTATCCGTTGTATCTAAACCCCGAAAATCAACCCCCATGACTGCGTTCCTATTGATACATAACTTAGCTCGGCCTGTCTATCGGCTCGCCATCATCGCCGGACTATTCGCGAGTTCGCAAGCCGTTGCCGCGCTCTCGTTTGCGCCTTCATTGACGACGGGGGTGCAAACGTTTGGCAGCGTGCCGCCAGCAGCGGATTGGTCCACCGTCTCCATCGCAGGCGCTCCGGGGAATATAACAACTGTTGCCGCCGTGGACGGTGCAGTCCAACTACTAGCTGCCAGCGGTATCACCACCGCCCTGGGAACGCAGGCTGGCACCGCAGCGAATGCCATCGCCCAGTATAGTAGCAGCGGCTCGAGTTTCATCTACACCGCTCCCACGGGAAACAATGCCACGGTCCTCATGATTACTTTGCAAAATGATTCCGGCGGGCCAGTGAGTGCCATCTCCATCAGTTATGCCTACTCGCGGATTGGGAGTGCTGCTGAGGAATCCATAGGCCACCGCGCATTCTACAGTTTAACCGGCTTGGCGAATTCTTGGACGTTGATCCCGGACCTGAGCAACATCGCCACCAGTCAAACTCTTATCACCTCGGTTAACCTTTCCTCCCCATGGGCCACTGGCGCAAATCTCTATCTGCTGTGGGCGGATGATAATGGCTCTGGCTCGCCGGACTCGCCGTTTACAATCGACGATTTCTCCGTCACTTCCAGTCTGCCGCCGAGCGTGGCAATCACCGCCCCACTTGCCGGGGATGTGTTTGATGCTCTGGCCACCATCCAACTAACCGCTGACGCAAGCGACAGCGATGGCACAATCTCGAAGGTCGAGTTTTTCCAAGGTGCTACCAAGCTTGGCGAAGACACCACCGCGCCCTACAGCTTCAGTTGGACGGGCGTGATCAGTGGTGCCTATTCCCTCACCGCCAAGGCTACGGACTCCACGGCCATTAGCGCCACATCGGCGGCAATTCCCATCACCGTGACCAACTCGAACAATCTAACCCCGGTGGTGAGCCTAGCCGCCCCGACGAATGGTGACACGATTGCCGCAGGAAGCAGCTTAAACATCACGGCCAACGCCAGTGATGCGGATGGTATTATAAGCAAAGTGGAGTTCTACCAAGGCGTCACCAAACTTGGAGAGGATGCCACCGCGCCTTATGCATATGATTGGAGCGGTTATGCGGTTGGGAGTTATAGCCTCACGGCAAAGGCAATCGACAACAACAGTAACATCACCTCATCGACCGCCGTCAGCATCACGGTCTTTGCCAACCCTAGCAGTGGCACGCTTACTCGCAGCCCCTATCTTAATAGTGCGAGTCACAATCAAATCGTGATCCGCTGGCGCAGCAGTCAGAGCATCGTTGGCCGGGTGCGCTATGGCACCAGCACCGCCGCTCTCAATCAGATCGTCGATGAAACCAGCGCGAAGACCGATCATGAGGTGAAACTCACTGGCCTAACACCCTACACTCGCTATTACTACAGCGTCGGCTCCGCATTCGATACCCTCACCCCAGAGACGGCGGAAACCACCTCGTTCTCACCCGGCGCACCGGTTCCCACGGCAGCGGATTACACCTTCCGCACCTCGCCCACGCCCGGCACTGCCGTGAATACCCGCATTTGGATCATTGGTGATTGCGGCCGCGGCACGCAGGTCCAAGCGGATGGTAGAAACGCCTACTACAGCCCCAATTTCACCGGCGGCTACACTGGCACCCGCGTCCCGGACCTGAATCTTCAACTCGGCGACAATGCTTACAACGCTGGCACCGATGCCGAATACCAAACCGGCTACTTCAACATGTATGCTAATATGTTCCGGAAAATGCCGCAAATGAGTACTCTCGGAAATCACGATGCTAACAACACAACACCCAGCGTCGATGGTATCTACTCCTACCCCTATTTCGACATGTTCACCTTCCCCAAGGCGGGCGAGATCGGTGGTGTGGCATCCGGCACCGAGCACTACTACAGCTTTAACTATGGAAACATCCACTTCATCTGCCTGGACTCGAATTCGAGCACCCGCACCGTCGATAATCCAGCCACCACCAACGTCAATGAAGACGCGCCGATGGCAATATGGCTCCGCCAAGACCTTGCCAGCACCACTGCCACCTGGATCATCGCCTTCTGGCACCACCCGCCTTACTCGAAGGGCAGTCATGACTCGGACACGGAGGCAGCCATGGTCCAAATGCGCACCAATTTCAACCCCATCCTCGAAGCCGGCGGTGTCGATCTCGTCTTCAATGGCCATAGTCACAACTACGAGCGCAGCGTCCTGCTAGATGGCAACTACGGCAGCACCGGCACCATCACCGCCGCCATGAAAAAGAATGCCGGCAACGGCAGCACCACCGGTATCACCACGGTGACTAACGGGAAGGTCCGCAATGCCGCTAACAACTTCATCGCCACGGCCACCACCGCGACCACCATCCCAGCCAACGGTGCCTACATCAAGCCGCTCACTGGCCCGCGCGACCGCTTCGGCGCAGTTTATAACACCGCAGGCATGTCCGGCCTAGCAGACACGGGAACCATCGACCACAGCGCGATGTATATTTCCTACAACAACGTCGGCACGGTGAATCTCGATGTGAATGGCAACTCTCTCACCAGCACCTTTATCCAAAGCGGCGGAGCCACCCCGGACAATTTCACCATCACCAAGCAAGGTGCCGCAGATACCGACAAAGACGGAATCCCCGACGAATATGAGATCGCTAACGGTCTCAACCGTTATGTGAATGACGCAGGCCTCAATGATAAAGATGGAGACGGCACCACTAACTTGAGCGAGTTTGTCTTCGGTCAATTCGCGAGTATTCCCGACCAATACGGCTGGACCACCACCACGGATCCACTGACTGGAAACGTCACCGTGAGTTTTCCAACGCTTGTCGGTAGAACCTACCGAGTGCTTTACACCCAGACGCTGCTAGGCTGGCTGGATGGCAGCGGAATCATCACTGGTGATGGAACAACTATAAGCTGGACCGACGATGGCAGCACCACCGTCACCGCCCCTGCGGGCACGCAGAAGCGGTTCTATCGGGTCAAGGCAAGTACAGTGGATCCTTGAGTCAGTAGATGGTTTAACAACTCTGCGAGAGCGAAGAAATTCTTCTTTGAGCCGCGATTGGCGATGGCATTGAGTTTCATCGCTGCGAGGTCTGGGACCGAAAGCAGCGGAGTCACGGATTCGGGAACGGCGTCGAAGCGGAGCATCGGAAGGATGAGGGCGGGAGTTGAAACCAAGCGCAGGAAAATGCCAAGGCCCGAGGCTGGAGACTGCGGAGGCCGGTGACTAGATCGGCTAGCCGGGGCTTGCCATAGTGGGTGACTAGCAGTTGCCAATCCGCCCAACGTCCATATTCCAGCACGCGCTGGGCAAGCCACGCAGCGTGGAGTTGTGGAGACGTGAATGTGGCAGGGGAAGAATGAAGAACTCCGCCCCGCATCCGGCAGAGCCGAATCTACCTCTGCGTGAGCAGAGCTTCACGCGCTCTACCCCCAAGTTTCTCATGAAAAGGCTGTAGCCCTTGATTTTGCGGGGATTCGGTTCAAAAGGCACTCCAAAGTCGTGGGCAGTCCAGTTTCATTCCGGTTTCATTTTATGACGAATTTC
>JAYWDF010000748.1:0-3923 GCA_043779985.1 Akkermansiaceae bacterium
CGCGAGACGCGCCAGACACTTGTCCCCAAATTTCCAAGAAGATGCCTCCAGCCCTCCTTTGCCGTTGCGGTGAGGCCCGGCAGCCAGCATGCTTTCAGCATGCCCCGCGAAAATTTGCGAGATTCCATCCTCGACGCCCTCCGCTCCGCAAAAGGTAACCCAGTTTCCAAGTCCCAGCTTTCCCGCGGGCTCAAGCTTCCCGGCACCCGCGTCACCGAGTTGCGCAATACCCTCGATGACCTTGTGAAGGACGGCCTCATCAGTGAGGCGAAAAAGGCCTGCTATCAGATCGTCGGCGCGCCGAAAGACCAGCTCAGCGGCGTTCTTAAATTCCAACCCAAGGGCCACGCGTTTTTCTTCCCCGACATCACCGATCCACAGAACATCGCCAGCGGCATCGACTTCACTATCAACTCACGCATCATGATCGACCGCCGCAACGTCGGCACGTCTCTGGATGGCGACAAGGTGCTGGTCTCGATCATCAAGCAAGTGGCCCGGCCGTTCCGCACCCGCAGCGAATTCACCCCCGATCCCACGAACGAAATCCGCGGCAAGGTCGAGCAAGTTGTCACCCGCCGCTCCGGCCGGCTCGTCGGGATTTTCCAGAAAAAAGGCAGTTTCGGCTGGGTCGAGTGCGATGACAAAGCCATCGAGGGCACCATCGACGTCATCGGCGACACCACCGCGATGCCGGGGCAGATGGTCGTCGTGGACTTGGAAGAATGGCTGGACCGCAACACCACGCCGCGCGGCCGGATCATCGAAGTGCTCGGTTGGCCGGGCGATCCGGGCGTGGACATGATTTCCGTGATCCACCGCTACGGCTTGCGCACCTCGTTTCCGGATGAGGTTCTCGCAGAAGCCCGCGGCGTGTCCGAGGAACCCGAGCCCGCGGAAATCGCCCGCCGCAAGGATTGGCGGGACAAGCTGGTCATCACCATCGACCCTGCGGATGCGAAGGACCATGACGATGCGATCTGGCTGGAAAAGACCTCGCACGGCTGGACGCTCGCCGTCCACATCGCGGACGTTTCCCACTACATCAAGCCCGGCAGCCCGATGGACCAGGAAGCCATCGAGCGCGGGAACTCCACCTACCTCGTGGACCGCGTGCTGCCGATGCTGCCCACCGAGCTGAGCAACGGCATCTGCTCGCTAGTCCCTAACGTGGACCGCCTGACGAAGTGCGCGGTGCTGGAAATCGACCCCTACGGCGATATCCGGAAGGCCAGATTCATCGATGCCGTCATCCACAGCCGTGCCAAGCTCTCCTATGAACAGGCACAGGCCATCCTCGATGGAAAAGGCGCGCCGGAAGGCTCGGATCCGACGCTCGTTGGCATGGTCAAGGAAGGCTGGAACCTCGCTTCCGCCATGCGCACCCGCCGCTTCGCCCAAGGCGCGCTCGATCTGGAAATGCCGGAAATCAAAATCCGTCTCGACGCCCAGGGCCGCGCCGAAGTCGCCGAGCCGGTGATTCATACCGAGAGCCACCAACTCGTCGAGGAATGCATGTTAGCTGCGAATGAAGCGGTCGCGAAAATCCTCAAGGACCGGATGAAGCCGTCGATCTATCGCATCCACGAAGATCCCGATCCTTCGCGGCTCTTGGACTACACCGAGACCGCCAAAGCCCACGGGTATCGCCCGGGCGATCTCACCAACCGCGCGCACATCCAAAAGTTGCTAGACGACTCCAAAGGCAGCCCCGAGGAGCACGTGATCAAGCTCGGCTTGCTGAAAAGCCTCAAGCGCGCCGCCTATTCCGCGGAGCCCATCGGCCACTACGGCCTGGCGAAGGGCGACTACTGCCACTTCACCAGCCCCATCCGCCGGTATGCGGATCTCATCGTCCACCGCGCCTTGCAGCCGCTGTTGGAAAACCCGCCCAAGACGCACGACCGCACGCCGTCGCAAGCCGACTTGCGCGAGATTTCCCGCCACATTTCCGACACCGAGCGCACTTCGTCCGATGCGGAAGGCGAGACCAAGCAGATCAAGTTGCTAGAGTATCTCCACCGTGTCGCCAGCTCGGACGAGCCGCCTGTTTTCGACGGCCTGATCACCGATGTCCGGCCGATGGGCCTGATGGTCGAGATCCCGGACATGGGCGTCCGCGGCGTGGTCAAGCGCGAGGATCTGCCCCAGGGCCGCTGGCGCTTCGAGGCGCATCGCATGGCATGGGTCTCGATGGATGGAAAAGTCATCCAGCTCGGCATGCGCATTCCGCTGCGGGTGATCAACATCGATTTCGACAAGCGCTTCGTGGATTTCGCCGTGGCCGGCAGGCCGACCACGGAAGGCACCCACGTTTCCGGCAAGCCCCCGGCGATCGCGAAAAAGCATGGCAAGCCGCACACCAAGCCCGCCGCCAAAGTCGGCCCGCCGCCTAACCGAAAAGCCATCGGCAAGGGCACCAAGGAAAAGCCCAAGCGCCGGAACAAGCGGAGATAGCGAGCCACGAAATAAGGAGCCACGACACTCTTGTCGTGGGGTAAATGAAATGACTTTGAAAAGGGCTTCGCGCGTGCCAAAGACCACGCATTCGTCAGCACCACAGGAGTGTGGTGCCTCCTTATATTGCAGCTCCCATCAATGATGCGGCTCGCTTTGCGGCGCGCGCACGGCGACTTCATCGCCGATGCTTAATGCCAGCTCGTCGAGCTGCTTGCGGGAGAGCTCCACATCGAGGAACTGCCCGTCCGCCAACTTGACGGTTAGAGTGGCGATGGGCCCGGCGGAGAAGAGGTGTTGGACGCGCGCCAGAGAATCGGTGGCCGGGTCGTACTCGGCGGCGAAGATGACTTCGATCTCGTGGGGGCGCACATAGCGGACATCCTTACCGGCGTGCAGCTTGTTGACGTTGCCGAGGAACTCGTAAACGAAAGGGCTGCGCGGGTTGTCATAGACGGTCTGCGGCTTGCCGACTTGTTCGATGCGGGCGTTGCGCATGACGACGACCTGATCGGCGATCTCGAGCGCTTCTTCTTGGTCATGGGTGACGAACAGCGTGGTCAGCCCGATTTCGTCATGGAACTGCCGGAGCCAGCGCCGGAGATCCTTGCGGACCTGGGCATCGAGCGCGCCGAAGGGTTCGTCCAGCAGGAGCACCTTCGGCCGGATCGCGAGGGCGCGGGCGAGGGCGACGCGCTGGCGTTGGCCACCGGAGAGTTCGTGCGGGCGGCGTTGGTCGAGGCCTTCGAGTTTCACCAGCTTGAGGAGCTCCATCACCCGGTCGCGGATTTCGGATTTTTGCGGGCGGCGGGCTCGGGGCAGCACGCTGAGGCCGAAGGCGATATTCTGGGCCACGGTCATGTGGCGGAACAGCGCGTAGTGCTGGAAGACGAAGCCGACGCCGCGCTTCACGGCCGGGATTTCGCTGACGTCCTCGCCGTGGAAGGCGATTTTCCCGGGGCCGGGATCGGCGAATTCAAGGCCGGCGACGATGCGCAAGAGCGTGGTTTTCCCGGAGCCGGACGGGCCTAGCAGGGCGGTGAGCGAGCCGTCCGGCACTTCGAGCGAGACATTTTCCAGCGCCGCGTAAGCGCCGAAGGATTTGCTGATGGATTGGATCGAGATGGACATGGGAGAAGGATTATTTGTGGCCGCTGGATTGATGGCCGGTAAAGTGCTCGACGGCGCTTTTGAGCCCGAGGGTGATGAGTGCGAGGAAGGCGAGCAGCGTGGCGCAGGCGAAGGCGGCGCTGAATTGGTATTCATTGTAGAGCACCTCGATGTGCAGCGGCAGGGTGTTCGTTTCCCCGCGGATGTGGCCGGAGACCACGGACACGGCGCCGAACTCACCCATCGCACGGGCGTTGCAGAGCAATACGCCGTAGAGGAGGCCCCACTTGATGTTAGGGAGGGTGACGCGGAAGAAAATGTGCCAGCCGCTCGCGCCGAGCGTGACGGCGGCCTCC
>JAYWDF010000749.1:0-3921 GCA_043779985.1 Akkermansiaceae bacterium
GGTCGGCCTCAAGCCACTCGCTGATAACGAGGTAGTCGGGCAACCGCTCAAGGTTGCGGAGTCGCAGGAAGAGATGCTGCTCTTCAATCTCACATCAGAGAAGTCCGCTGATGACGCCGAGGGAATTCTCGCCGGAATCCTTCCTCTCAAGACCGAGACTTGGTATTTTAAATTCTCCGGACCTGTCGGTGTTCTCAGGAAATCCGAAGGAGTGTTTGCAGGGTTCCTACGCAGCGTCCGCATCGGTGGCAGCCCGAAAAACGCACTCGCGTCCGCTTCCGGCGCCGCGAAAAAAGTCAACGTCACGCCGCCTGCCGGCTGGACACCTAGCGAAGGCAGCTCCATGCGCGCCGCCAGCTTCAGCGTCGCCGGCCCCGACGGAACTTCGGCTGACGTATCGGTCGTCCCGATCCCCGGCGACTCCGGCAGCGTCCTCGACAATGTCAACCGCTGGCGCTCCCAGCTCAAGCTCGCCCCTCTCGCTGCTGCGGATGATCCGGCTCTCGGAAAAATGGCGGTAGGCCCTGCCGGAGAGATTTTCACCAGCCACATGACCAGCTCAGAGGCGATTCAAAACGGCAAAAAAGGTGCCATCGTCTCCGCCATCCTCAAGCGCCCCGGCATGACCTGGTTCTTCAAGATCACCGGTGACGCCGTCCTCGTCGAATCCAACATCGAAGCATTCGACACCTTCGTCCGCTCAGCCACCTTTCCCGAGTAGCGCCCCGTGCCAAGTCTTAAGCTCCTGAGTTCCCTTCGTCTAACTGTCACCCTAT
Organism: Akkermansiaceae bacterium; assembly: GCA_043779985.1. Taxonomy (GTDB): domain Bacteria; phylum Verrucomicrobiota; class Verrucomicrobiia; order Verrucomicrobiales; family Akkermansiaceae; genus Luteolibacter. Next base: position 777 of record JAYWDF010000749.1, read on the forward strand.
TGGGTTTTGCGATGGTGCTGATTTTTGTCGCGACCATCACCCAGGTGGAGCTGGGGATCCATGAGGTGCAGGCGAAATTCTTCCGCTCTTGGATCGCATGGTGGGACGTCATGCCTGGCCAGAAAAAGTTCGCCATCCCCATCCCTGGCGGAACCTTGCTAGGCATCCTGCTGATGCTGCTAGGGGAGATTTTCACCGGTCTGCTCGGACGCGAAGCGCAGATGGTCATCAACGAAGGAGAAATTGTAAACTACTCCACCTTCCCTCGTGAGATTGAGCTCGTCGTCATCCGCCCCGATGGAGATGGCCTGGAAACCGTCACCGCCATCCCGCAGGGGCGCCTAAAAGTCGGAGCCGAATTCCCGTTCGGCGGGTTCTCCTTGAAGATCCACAGCTACTACGCCAACAGCGAGATTCTTCCGGAATCCGATGCCACGGACAGGTTCGACAAGACCCGCGCCACCGAAGGACTCGGAAAAGCCTACGCCGTCCGCCGCACGCCGCGCGAGACTGCGGACGACCGCCGCGATCTGACCGCTGCCTTTGTCGATGTGATCCCGGACGGTGGGAAAGCTCAAGGCCGCTGGCTGCTCTCGAATGCGTTCAAGGGCGTGCAATCCTTCGACGCAGCAGGAAGACCCTGGAAAATGTCCATCCGCCCACGCCGCTTCTATCATCCATTTTCCATCAAGCTCCTCGACTTCAGCCACGACCGCTACCTCGGCACCGACGTCCCGAAAAACTTCTCTAGCAAAATCAGGATTCTCAATCCCGACACCGGCGAGAATCGCGAGGATCTCATCTACATGAACCATCCGCTGCGCTACGGCGGTCTCACATTCTATCAGTCCGGCTTCGAAAACAACGACTCCACCTCCATTTTTCAAGTCGTCCGCAATCCCGTGTGGACTCTCCCCTACATTTCGTGCGCGATGGTCGGCCTCGGCCTGCTGTGGGTCTTTTCCCAGCACCTGATCAAAGCCATCTCCCGGCGCAACAAAACCTCTCCCATACCATGAGCACCCTCCGGAAAATCACCGCGTGGCTCATTCCCTCGCTCTGCCTCCTCTTCATCGTCAGCGCCGTTTTCAAGGCCACTCGGCCATCTATCGGGTTTAATTTCAAAGGCTTCGGCGCTCTTCCTGTTGTTTCTAATGGAAGAGTCCAGCCGCTCGATTCACTGGCCAGGAACGCCCTGCTTTCCATCCACGGGAAACAAAACGTCCCCGGTGCTGACGCGCCCGCCACGCCCGCCGCATGGCTTGCGGAACTCAATTTCAGTCCTGCGCTGGCGGATACCCGGAAGATATTTCCCATCCATCACGACGACCTCCTGGGGCTCACCCAGCTCAGCCGTGACGAGGAGAAATCCTATTCCTACGCGCAGCTCCAGCCCTCATTTCCGGCCTTGCAGCCGGAGGCCAAACGCATCGGCGCGGCCGATTCGAAAACTTGGTCGCCGTATGAGAAGGCGCTGATGCGACTTACGCGGAATCTCACTCTCTACAACCAACTCAAGCACGCCCTCGCCCTGCCCGGACAAGGGCACCTCGAGTCGGAGTTCGCCCTTTTCCTTGCCGATATCAGCACCGGACTGGCGGAATCGGAAAAGCAAAACCGTGGCGAGCAATTCAGGCAATCCGCCATCGACACCGCCTCATCCCGCGTGAGGATTGTCGACGAGTGGACGCAAATGACGGAGGTTTACACGACACCTTCCGGTTTGGGAGCGGACGGCTGGAAGACACTGCCCGACTCCCTGATCGACGCAGTCGAAAAAGCAAGGCTCCATCCCTCAACCCTCGCCTACGCCCGCCTAGGAGACAGTTACCGCGCCAAAGACAGCGCGGCGTTCAACTCCTCCATAAACGTCTATCGGGCCTGGCTCTCGGAAAATCGCCCGGAACTTTTGAACAAATCCACAGCAGAATCCCTCTTCAACTCGATCGCGCCCTTCTACCTCTGCATGGTCCTCTACGTGGTCGCATTTCTCTGCGCCATCGTTTCCTGGCTCTGGCAAGGCGGCACGTTTCGCCAAGCCGCATTCCGCGTCCTGCTCATCGGCCTCGCACTGCACACCCTCGGCCTCGTCACCCGCATGATGTTGGAAGGTCGCCCGCCCGTCACCAACCTCTATTCCTCCGCCATTTTCATTGGTTGGGGCGCGATCATTCTCAGCACCGCCATCGAGCTTTTCCACCGCAACGCCATCGGCTCCGCGGTCGCCGCCGTGGTCGGTTTCGCCACGCTGGTCATTGCGCACCACCTTTCCCTATCAGGCGATACCCTCGAAATGATGCGTGCCGTGCTCGACACGAATTTCTGGCTCGCCACCCACGTCGTCGTCATCACCCTCGGCTACGCGGCCACCTTCCTCGCAGGCACCCTCGCCATTGTCTATCTGGTCCGCCGCGCCTTCGGCCGCGTCCCGAAATCCACCGCCGCCTCGCTGCGCGGGATGGTCTACGGAGTGGTTTGTTTCGCCACCCTCGCCAGCTTCATTGGCACCGTGCTTGGCGGCATCTGGGCCGACCAATCCTGGGGCCGCTTCTGGGGCTGGGATCCCAAGGAAAACGGGGCGCTGCTCATCGTCATCTGGAATGCCATCATCCTCCACGCGCGTTGGGGCGGAATGGTCCGCGAGCGCGGCATGATGGTGATGGCCGTCTTCGGCAATATCGTCACCAGCTGGTCCTGGTTTGGCACGAACATGCTCGGCATCGGCCTTCATTCATATGGCTTCACCGACGCCGCCTTCCTCTGGTTGAGTGCCTTCATGATCAGCCAAGTCCTCATCATGGCCCTCGGCCTGCTCCGTGAACGCAGCCCGCAGCCGCTTTCGCTACCCGGCTAAATCCAGCAAGGGACTCAGCATCATGCGAGTCACCAATCAAGGCACGACCACGTCGCGGATGCCCTTGAGCTCCATCTGTTGGGTCGCCGGGTTTTCGGTCACAATTTCAAGTACCCGTCGGCTTCCCGGGTTGGGCCACGATCCCGAGGAAATCAGCGACCACTGGTCATTGCGTTTGAGATAGGCCTCCATGCTGGCGGATTGGTTGTCACCAAACGGTGGCTTGGTAATGATTCCAAGCTCGCCGGGTTTGAACTCGAAGGACTCCTTTTCCAGTACGATTTTCAGTGG
>JAYWDF010000750.1:0-3921 GCA_043779985.1 Akkermansiaceae bacterium
CCCAAGACAAGGTGCTGGATCCCCAGGGGCGCCTGCATGTGCAGGTGCTGCGGACCCTGCCCGTCGCCCTGCAGCGGGTCGCGCTGCGGAAATTTCTCGAAGATCACGGAGTCCGCGCGATCGACCGGGACCTGATCGCACGGGGCGTGGGACTGTTGGACGTGACCCATCCGCCAGTGGTCAATCTGCCGGGTGGAGGGAAACTCAGACGGCGCGAGGGGCGCTTGTGGATCGAGCGTTAGGGTTTTTCGCCACTACCGTCCCAGATTTTCTCAAAATCGTTATGGGGCTTTTCCGCCTGACGGATGACTCCGCCCGCGGTGATGCCGAGCCACGGGTTCATTTCGCCACCCAGGGTTTCGATGACTTGGACGGTCCAGATATTGCAGACGCGGGGGACGAAATAGACGTGCCGGGATTCCAACAAGACGCCGCCGCCCCAGCTCGAGGTGCCGCAGACGATGGGCTTGCCATCGGCGGTGTGGGTGCTGCAGTCATTGAGGAACGCGGCCAGATCGTGGCCGCGCCCGCGGGCGACGAGTTTTCTCCAAATGCGCTGGTGCGGGCAGACTTCGGGGATGTTCCAGTTCGCCGGAATGAGCTCCATCACCGAGGGAGTGGGGGTGAAGAGCGCGCGAAAAAGCTTCCACGGCGTGTGCAAGCCCTTCTCCACATAGGCTGTCCGGTCACCCCAGCTGAGCGTCACATACTTGGGCGAGCCGAAGCCGGATGGCGGAACGAATCCCGACTCGATGAGCCAGTCGTAGGGGAAGACCATGCCGGTGTGGAACTCGTCGGAAACCATCCAGACAAGGACATCCGGATCTCTTGCCGGGGTGCCGGGGGCGGTCTTGCCAGCAACCTGCTGATAGGTCAGCGCGGGCGCGTCTGGCAGGCAGATGCCGCAGGAGCCCAGTGCCGCTGCGCCGAGCAGCAGTCCGGCCAGATTTCCAATGCGCCCGGCCAGCCGCATCAGGCGGTGAGGAATGAGCAGATGTATTCGCAAATGCCGTCGTCCACCTTGATGGTGAAGCCGCTGTTACCGGCGACGTCGAAGGCCGATCCCGCCTCGATGACGAGCGTTTCGGTCGCTCCGTCGAGGGTAATCTCGCAGGTGCCGGCGATGATTTCCATGCGCTCGGGAGCAGCGGTGCCGAAGTGGAACTTACCGGGATAGATCAGGCCGAGGGTTTTCTTGGTGCCGTCGGTGAAGTGGACGGTGTAGGAAACGACGCGGCCGTCGAAATAGACGTTGGCCTTGGCATCGACAGTGACGTTAGGGAAGGAAGACATGATGGTGGATATTGAAAGTTAGTTCGATTTATTCGGTGGGGAGTCCGGCTTCTTTCCAGGATTCCCAGCCACCGGTGAGGGTGGAGGAGGAGTAGCCGAAGTCCGCGAGATGGATCGCGACGGTGCGCGCGTCGGGGCAGGCGAAGTTGGTGCAGTAGACGACGATCGGCTTGTTGGCGGCAATGGCGGCTTTGATTTCCGCTTCCCGCTTGGTGATCTGCTCGTTGCAATTTGACTTGGGCAAGCTGATGGCACCGGGGAGGTGGCCGAGGTTGTAGAAAAAGCCGGGCCGGGCATCGTAGAGTAGCACGTTACCGGATTGTTGCAGCGCGAAGAGCTCGGTCATCGAGATCGAGGTGACTTTGCCACGGCCGTTCATGCGCGGAGCCTTGGGCTTCGCGGCGGGAGCTGCGGTTTTCACGGCGGGCGCGGTGGTTTTCATCGCCGGGGCCTCGTGTGCCGGGGTGGCACAGGAGGCGAGTCCGAGCACGATCGCGAGGGTGAGAACCTTCGGCTGGAGCAAGGTCATTTGACGATTTCGAGCAGTTGGACGTCGAAGACCAGGGTTCCGGAGGGAGCGCCGGGAGGGGCGCTGTCGCCGTAAGCAAGTTTTCCAGGAATCCAGAGTCGGCGGGTTTCGCCCTCGACCATGAGTTGGACACCTTCGGTCCAGCCTGGGATCACGCCGTTCAAGGGGAAAACGATCGGCTCGTTGCGCATGACCGAGCTGTCGAACATTTTGCCGTCGGTGGTCCAGCCGGAATAGTGGACCTTCACTTGGTCGGTCGCTTTCGGGTGAACGGTGCCGGTTCCTTTGGTCAGGACGCGCGAGGCGATGCCAGAGGCGGTTTTTGTAGCGCTTTCCGGGGCGGCGGCGACGTCTTCAGGGACGGCGGGTGGCTTGGGAGCTTGCTTGATGCTGAGAAGTTCCACGTCAAAGACGAGCAGTCCGCCGGGCCGTCCGCCGCCGGGGCTTTCGCCGTAGGCGAGGCCGGCAGGAATCCAGAAGCGGCGCTTTTCCCCGGTGACCATGAGCTGCAGTCCTTCGGTCCAGCCTTTGATGACGCCGTTGAGCGGGAAACTGGCGGACTGGCCGCGTTTTACGGAGCTGTCAAAGAGTTTTCCGTCGGTGGTCCAGCCGGAATAATGCACGGTGACGGTGTCCGCGGCGGCGGGTTTTTGTTCGCCGGTGCCCGCGTGGAGGACTTTCGAGGCAAGGCCGGATGCGGTTTTCAAGGCATCGGCAGGTGGGGCTTGGACGTCGGATGGAGTTTCAGGCATGACAGTTTCGGCGCGGGCGGTGGCAGAGATTGCAAGGGCCAACCCAGCCGCGTGTGGGATGATGGCTCGCAAGGATTTCGAGATGAAATTCATGCGGGGAAGCTCCACGGATCGGGCCACGCTGTCAATCCCGCGAATGACGTGAAATTCTCAACCGCGCCGGAGGCGGGTTTTCATGACGGAGCGCTCGTGGCAATAAGGGCACAGAAAGGTGCCTTTGAATAGCACTCCGAGGGCCACCCGGAGTCGGTAGCTGCCACAGAGGGCCTGCGCTTTCCGGTGTTTCGAACAGCTTTTGTCGGCGAGGACGGAAGTGCTGCACAGCGGGCAGGGGGTGCGCGACGCAATGAGCCATTGCAGGATGACAGTGAGGATCGTCAAGGCTCCCAGGCCAAGGGCAAAGACCGTCAACTCCTGATCACCTTCCAAGAGGGCATACGCCAGTGTCCCAGTCGTGATCGGCGCCAGCAGGCACTTCACGCATACTAAACACGACGCCAGCCTGATGCGGAGGACGGTCGAGGATGATGGAAAACGATGCATGACAGACGGGTTCCAGACTAGCCGTTAGTTTGTCTGAATGCTAGAGATTTATTGCTCAAATTAAAAAGGACTGGGCGCGAAGATCAACGCAGACGGCATGCCAATAATAAAAAAAGCCGTTTTCGAGGGAGCTCCGATTTGACCAAATCGGCACTCTGAGGCGCTAAAACAGCAGCTTCTGCGTCTCGTCGCCCGGTGGTCGCTTCGACGGGCTTGCGAGTAACGAGTCGATCTGCGTTAGTAAATCGAGCGAGGGGATTTCCTGACCCTCTAATAGCACCCGCAGGCGAGTCCGCCATTCTTCCACCGTGCCTCCTTGCGCGGCGGCGAGTGCCATGGCGGTCTGGGTGAGGCGTCCACTCACGGCGAACTGACGGCCCGTGCGGCGCAACCAAGCGTCGAAGTAGGGGCAGTCGTTTTTCGAGCTGAACACGGCTCTAGCCGTGGCTCAATCGCCGTGCGTGGTCAAGGATGCACTTTTCGGGGGGTGTGGGGTAAATGGCGACGCTCCAAGGGGATCGGCGCAGGAAATCGCCAACTTGAGAGGACTCTCCCCGGGTGGTAGTCTCGCGATTTTCGACGGCTTATCCCCCCTGCAGTTGGGCTGCGGGCCTTCGATCCATGAACCCATCAATCAAATCGATATTATGAATGCCGAGTCTGAAGTGATCCGGGAAGAACTGCCTGAAGTGGAGCAAATCGTGCGCGACGAGTGTTGGCTGGAAGGCGAGCGGCGTGGAAGCGCTGTTCATTCGGGCCGCGCAAATCTTTTTCTGTAAAAGTGACTTCTGACTGTGGCTGAGA
>JAYWDF010000751.1:0-10873 GCA_043779985.1 Akkermansiaceae bacterium
GGGCAGCGTGATCCATTTGCGGAACCACTTGAGACGGATTTCGCAGAACTCCTGCATGAGTTCGTAGGATTTCACGCCGCAGAGGATGCAGGTGTAGGCAACGAAGAGGATTTCGCCGAAGTGGTGGAGGGTGTTGCCGCCGCTGCGCGGATCCTTGATCATTTCAAAGGAACGGAAACCAGCGGGGAAGCCTTGCGAGTAGTCGGTTTTATCGGGATTTCTGGGCATCCAGACAGCGTGAAACTACTAGATGCAGCCGTACAGATTAATATGCCACTAGGCGTCGATCATCTCCCTAGTGTCGGGACCCGGCCGACTCAAGCCGCTTTCTTCGCAAGAGCCACCGCAGGTTTGGCGGGCTTTTCCGGTTTGGCGGCACCCTTTTCAGGCTTCACCTCGACGGTGGCGGCGGTCATCGTGTATTGGATGGTCACCTTGGAGCCCACCTTGAGGTCGCCGGTCACCTTGGTATCCGCGGTGCGGGCGATTTCCCATTTTTCCTTATCCTTCTGGATCACGATTTTAGCATCGGTGACTTCGAGGACCGGACCGGTCGCCTGATAGGTGGCCCCGGCGGCGCGCGCCGGTGTGGCGAAACCCAGGAGTGCGGATGTGAGAGCGAGGATGGCTGTGGTTTTCATGGTAGTTGTTTTTTAACGCTCTATTCAATGCACCACCTTCCGCCCGAAGTAAAGGCTTGGAATCCAGGCGCCCTGCCTGCCGGATGCGGTCAGTTGTCTTTCACCGTGGAATCCTTGGCGGCAGCGCTTTCATCCGGGGGCAGGATCTCGTTGGCAAGGCGCTTGGCGCCGTCCTCCGCTAGGTTGCTTTGCGGGTAGATGTTATGCGCCTTGAGGTACCACGAGAGCGCGGAGCCGACTTGCTTCGGGGAGCGGTTTTCAAACTGGCGGGCCTTGTCGAGCGCGCGGGTGAAGTCGGCGACTTTCGGAGCGAGCAGCTCCAGCTCGCGACCAAGCTTCGGATCATCCGGGAAATCCTCGCGCAGCTTGGCGAGTTGTTCCCATGCGGCATAGTCCTGGCCCATCTTGCTGAACTCCGAAGCCTTGCCGAGCGCGGTTTCGATTTTCGTGAGATTGGTCATGATCTGCTTGAACGCCTCCTCACGCGCGGGGTCGCCTTGGATCGCCGGGGCGATTTCATACTGCCGGCGGGCGACTTCGCGGAAATTCCCCTCGCTGAGCAAGCGATCGAAATCATTGCGGATCATCACCAGGCCACCGGAATTACTCACCAGATTCCGGAACTCCTTGAGCTTGGGATTGGTCGGCCAGATCTCGGCGGCGGCGCGGATTTTCTCGGCGGCCTTGTCGCTTTCCTTGGCGAGGAGATGGGCCTTCGCCTCTTCGATCGCGAGGTCGGAAGCAAGGGTGTATGCGGCGATCGCGCTATCCACCTTGGACGACGGGAAGTCCTTGGCACTGGCCTTCAGGCGCGCCGCCAGCTCCATGGTCTTGGTGTAGTCGTGGGCCTGGAGCGTGCCGTAGAGTTCATACAAATCCCGGACGTATTCGGAGATGCGGCGCTTTTTCTCTAACGACAAGGTGGCTACCGGGGCGAGGTATTCACCCAGGGCGTAGGCTTCCATCAGCCGCTGCGAGGCGTTGTGCAGCTCGTTGCGCGAGAGCATGAGATCGAAGGCTTCGATGTATTTCGAGGTCTCGCGGATGGCTTCGTTCGAAAGCGAGTCGAGGGAAGCCACAGTCGGGCTAACACCGACGGATTCGGAAAACAACTTGGAGACGTCCGAGTTCTTGTCCACACGCAGGGTGGCGTCACCGTCTTTCCAAATTTGGTTATAAAAGCGGGCGGCCATCAGCACGTGCTCGTAGCGGCGCTGAACGAACCACTGGATCATGCTGACCTGGTATTGCGCCTTGGTGCGGAGGGTTTCCGCTTCGGTGCGCGCGATGTTGGATTTCTTCAGCACCTCGATTTCCGCAATGCGGCGGAGGGTATCCACATACTTGAGTGAATTCACTCCAGACCCGGGGTTGGCCGCCGGTGCCGGCTTGGCCTTCTTGTCCTTGACGTCGGCGCTTTCTCCGAGGTCTTTGTCGCGCTCGTGGCGGGCCTTCCAGTCGCCTTCGGCGATGATGGATTTCTTTTCCTCTTCGATGGACTGGTTGAGTTTCTTCAACCCGTTCACATCCTGCTTGGCGAGCATGGCCATGTAGATCGACTCGGCGAGTGAGCCGCAGAGATTCGCGTCGCCCGGGTAGGAGGACGCGCTGGGGAGCAGCTTGAAGGCGGAGTAGAGGTCCGGGCCGCCGGTCTTGAAGGGGGAAATGGTGCCGAGGATCACCGCGATGGTTTCGCGGTATTTGGCGGCGGCTTCGTCGCTCTCCGGCGGCTGGCTCAGGTATTTCTCGAAGCGGGCCTTGAGCAGACGGTTGTCGCCTAACGGGATCGCCACGCCACCCACGGTGATGGTCTCGGCGGATGGATCGAGCATCGGGATCTCCTGGCCGAGCGGGCTGGCGGCGGGCGGCTTCTTCTCTGCGGCGGGAGCCGTGTCGGTAGGGGCGGCAGCCGGGCCGGCCTTGGGCGCGGCCGGTGGGGTGTAGACCTGGCCATGGGCACGCGTGGCGAGGCAGAGTGGCAACAAAAACCGGGTTTTCATGGATCGGGAAAAGAGATGGGTTAGAGATGATTCACACCCGTGGCGACCGGGATGCCACCTTGCCGGAATTTCACCCGGAATGCGTATTTCTGCTTGGTGTCGATGTTGACCTTGTTGAATTCCGGCGGGATCTCGATGCCGACGAATTCGTCGCCAGCGGGTGCTTCCACCCGCACGCTGACCAGCTGGCCGCGGCCGGTGGTCCACTGGAGCTTTTCATCGATTTGCCCCTCGATGATGTACTCGTTCCCGCGCAGGCTGTTGCCATTTTCCAGCAGCTCGCTCACGCTCAGCTTGGCCACATCGGCAAAGGTGGCGGATTTCTTGCCGATGAAGGATTTTCCGGCGATGACGGCCACCACGATGGCGGCGATAGCACCGATGATGATTCCGGGATGAAGATTCGAGCTTGCGCGGCGTGCCATGTGGAGTGGGGTTTGAGGAGTGAAACTAGGCGAGGAATCGGCTGAAATCGAGGGCTAAAATCCGCTCAATCCCATTGGGGCCTGCGGGCACCGGCCCAGGTCGCGATGAGCGCGACCACAATGTGCGCGCCGAGGGCATAGAGACAGGCGTTCTGGGCGGACAAACTGGTGTCGATGACCGACTTGACCGCGTCGAGCACTTGCGGCTGCAGCGCCTCCACGGAGCCGGACCAAGCCCAGTATGCGGAGATGAACGGGCGGGTGAAGGCCTCGATTTTTTCCGGCAAAGCAAGCACGGCACCCGACAACGGAAGCTGGAAGCCCACGAGGTAGATCGAGAGCAAGGATGCCTGCTCGGCCGTGCGCATGAGTGAGGAAATCGCGAGGCAGATCGCTGTCATCGAGGCATTAATGAGAAGTAAAAACCCTGCGTGCAGGAAAAAATCCCCTCGGAACGTGCCGAAGAAATTCACGAAAAACGCCATCCACAGCGATTGGCCGATCACCAAGCAAGCGAGGAAAGCCACCTTGGAGGCGAGGTAAGCGGAGGGTCGCAGTCCGCCGAATTTTTCCTTTTCGTAAATGGGCCGCTCGCCCGCGATCTCGCGTGCGGAATTATTCGAGCCCATCAGCGAGAGCAAGACCACTTGGAACATGATGATCCCGGAAATGGCGGAGCCGACCTTGGCTTGGTCCGAACTAACAAGGATCTTCTCCTGGATTTCCGCCCGCTCGTTTTGCCGGGTATCGGAGTAGCGGCGGATGTTTCCCGAGGCCTTGTCGCTGAAGAGCGTGACCAGGATCGGAAAGCAGATGATGATGGCCAATTGCAAAAACACCTGACCGCGGTCGCGGAAAAAGATCCGCCAGCGGCGCGATAACAAGGTGGCGAATTGACTGAAAAACCCGGGGAGCCGCACGCCGTCTTCAGCCGGCGCCGCCTCGCTTCCTTCCACCGTCACCGGCGGGGTCGGGACATGAAGCTCACCGCTGGCGATCACCTGCGAGCGGTTTTTATCCATCATTTTCTGGAACGACTCACGGTGCTTCTGCCAGGATCCGTGCCAGCGCTCGGATGGCTGCGTCGTGAGCCGTGGGTACACTTCTTCCGTGTCGCTGACGGAGAAATAGTGGGTCAGCTGCTCAGGCGGTCCGTGAAAGGCGACCCTCCCTTCATGGAGAACCAAGATGGAATCATACAACTCGAGATGCGCCAACGAATGGGTCACCGACAGGACGATCCGGCCGTCCTTGCGGGAAAGATCGTGCAGCAAGCGGACGATTTCCCGCTCGGAACGCGGGTCAAGGCCGGAGGTCACTTCATCGCAGAGCAGGAGCTTGGGATCGGAAACGAGCTCCATGGCCAAGCCGAGACGGCGTTTTTGCCCACCGGAAAGCACCTTCACCTGGCGGTCGCTGATCGGGCTGAGGCCGGTTTCCTCAAGCACCTGGTCGATGCGGTGGTCCAGCTCTTCCGTATCCCGGCAGCGGACTCGCAGACGAGTCGCCGCCTCGACCGACTCGTCAACCGTCAGCGGGTCGTAAGCGATGGAGAACTGGGGCACATAGCCGATTTCCGAGGGCAGGAAATCCCCTTCTTTCGACAAATTCCGGCCATCCCAGATCAGCGCACCCGCCGACTCGGGATTGAGGCCGGCGATGGTTTTGAGCAGCGTCGTTTTCCCACAACCCGATGGCCCGACGATGGCCATGAAGTGCCCTTTCGGAACGCGGATCGAAACGCGATCCACCAACGGGATATCCTCGCCATCTTTACGGATGGTGAAACTGACTTCTTGAAGTTCGAGCACTGAGTAAGAGGGTCTGAAAAATAGCTAACGCCGTAAAATCGGCATCTTTATCGCCGGGGATGAAAATAACCCGCCGGGGGACCTGCCCGCTTAGTCGAGCGGCACGATGCGAAGGGTGCCACCGGTTTTCCGCTGAAGCGAGGAGGCGAGCGTCGGCGCCATGTTTCCCGGGCCCGGCGCGAGGGGAAGGACCGCCGCTGCCGCGTCGTTGTCGAGGGCGTTGCGCAGGGCGCCTTCCACCAATTGGCCGCAGTGGATCTTCATCGGGGGCAAGGGGCCGAGACCGCCGGTAAGTTCCTGCGCGGTGAGATGCTTCGCTTCATCGGCGGTTTTACCCCGCAGAAGTTCGGTGGCCATGGAGGCGACGGCGATCGCGGTCTGGCAGCCAAAGGCTTGGAAAGAAGCGCGGTCAATCACGCGCTTGCCGTCCTTTTCCGTGAATTTCAGCCACATCCGCAGCATGTCCCCGCATTCGGGAGAACCGACGGTTCCGACGGCGTCGGCATTGGCAAGCTCGCCCTGGTTGAGCGGATTCGCGAGGGCCTCTTTCACTTTTGATTCAAATGAACTCATGGTTGACGCCGGGGATCTTCCGCGAGGTCCGGAGAATTACGAGCGCAAAGGGCGCGCCGGTTTATTCCGCCGGCCTATTTGGAGTTGTATTGGCGACCGCGACCGGTCTCCCAAGCACTGCGGACGCTGGTGTAAAGGGCGGTGAGCTCGGCCTCGGAAAGCACGCGGTACTCGATGGACTTGGCGTGAGTGGTTTCAGGATATTTTTTCATCACCATGTTTTGCACATCGGTGCCGGCCCGCTGCGCCGCCTTGTCGATCAATTCGCGGCCCCGGGTGGCAAGTCCGGAGACCGTATTTCCAGGTGCCGCATCCGTGATCGGGGTGATGAAATAGAAACGGGCAAGCGCCTGGCCCACCGTATCGACCGTGACTTCATCGACGATCAACGCACCATCAAGCACATACTTGTGGCGGCTCACCGACACGATGCGGTCGAGCGCCACCATGAAGTTTCCACCGCCGAGCGTCGCCTGCCAGAAGCGGCCCGGCGCGGGGGTGTCTCCGGTTTTGGCCTTATCCGTGGTCGTTCCGCCCGTGGGATCCGTCGCGTCTTGGGCACACAGGTGGACCGAACAGACGAGGAGGCCGGCAAGTGCTAACAAAATAGGCTTTTTAAACATGCGGAGCAGCCTAGCGCTTTCATCGCCACTTGGCCAGCACCAGCCATGTGATTCGGAAAAGTTAAGGATTGTCAGCGCACGCAAAAAAGGCATTTCTAGGTGCATGGTACGTTACCGGCCGAATGTCGCCGCATTGGTCGTGAACTCAGTGGGGAATCTACTGATTTGCGAGCGCTGGACGATCCCCGGAGCATGGCAATTTCCGCAGGGCGGAGTGGATGCCGGCGAGACGCTCGAGGAGGCGCTCTACCGCGAGGTGCGCGAGGAGATCGGTCTGGAAGCCCGCCACTACGACGTCATTGACCGCCGCGAGGGCTACCGCTACCTCTATCCGCCCGACGCCCGGGGGAAAAAACTGCGCAAGCACGGCAGTCACGGCCAGGAGCAAACTTACTTCCTCTGTCACCTCAAGGACGATGCGCCGCAGGTGAATGTGAAACAAAAGCAGCGCGAGTTCCGCGCCTACCGCTGGATCCTGCCGGAGGAGTTCGACCTCGACTGGCTGCCCCCGTTCAAGCGCGATCTTTACCGCGAAGTCATGCGGGATTTCTTTCAGGTCGAGCTGTGAGATTACTCGTCCAAGCGCAAGCTGGCGAAGGGGCAACGAGCGACATCCAGACGGGCCTTGAGCGCCGCGGAAATCGCCGCGGCGCTGCGCTCGACGACGCCTTGGAACACCACAGTGCCGCGGACTCTCACGGTCAGCACCGCATCCAGATCCACGAGGGCATCTGACAAGTGGAGCGTGACGCCCTTGGGAACGTCCCCTTCGAGCGAGATCTCCTGACCGCTTACCCAAGCCACGATTTTCTGGCCCGCCTTGGCGATCCCATGGGAGAGTTCCAGCCAGTAGAATTCATCATGGATGACGTCATCCTGGACCCAGACGATTTTCGTGGGCCATGGATTGCGCGTTTGCTCTGCCATCCAAGGGACGGCTTCGGCGTCCTTGCCGTCCATCCAGTGGGGGAGCCCCGGATAGATTTTCGCGAGATGGTTGTAGCCGGTCGGGTCCGCCTTTTCGAGGGCGTCGAGTTCCGCACCCTTCTGCGCGACAATTTTATTCCGGTCGTAAGCGGCATCGTTTCCGCCCACGAAGATGGCGAAGGGCAAATTCCGCAGGCCGAGCAATGAGGCGTCGTTAGGGTGTCCCGCCATCATCGCGGCAGCGGCGAAGCGGTCGGCCATGCGCGGCGCGAGCTGCCAGACGCCGTCTCCGCCGGCCGAGTAACCCATCAGATAGACCCGGTTGGGATCCACGCCGCGGATCGCGACCATGTCATCGATCAGCCGGTCGAAAAGCGGGTCCACATGGCCTTCGTGCCACATGTTCCAGGCATCCGTCGGAGCGCGAGGTGCCAGGTAGATCCCCTCCTCCGGTTGATAGAGGCGGATCTGGTTCTGCCATTGCTGGTCGTTCATTGCCGCCGGCCCGTTGCCGCCGCCATGCAGGGAAATCCACAGGCTGCACTTGCCAGCCGGTGCGCTGCCGAATTCTCGCTCAACCCAGTGCAGGGTCTTGTCGCCGAGGCTGATGGACTTGGCGGACATCTCCGCGGCCCGCTCGGACTTCAAAGCATCCAGAACTCTGCGGGCGAGTTGATCCCGGGACTTTTCCGCTTGTTCGCGGGTCAGGGCTTGAGCCGAGGCGAGCACGGGCCAGACAGCGGCCGCGAACAGAGTCAGGAAGGCGGAACGGCGCATGTTGTTAGCGGGTGGGCGATTGCGAAATGCCGCCCGGATCCGGTCCGATGCCCGCAAGCAGCGCGAGCGCGCGGACCGCAAAGCCAAGCGGCGATTTCCACGGGCGGGCCGGGCGCACGATTTCCCATCCGGACGCTCCTGCCAGCGCCGTGAGCGTGGCCGATGGATTGACGACGGTCGCGGAGTCGCAAATTTCTAACATCGGAAGATCGGCGGAGCTGTCCGTATAGCCGTGGCAATGGCGGAGTTTGCCATTTTCGAAATACGAGGCCGGCAACAGATCCATCAGCCGCTCCACCTTCGCCGCCCCTTTGTGATTTTCCAGATCCGGTAAAAAAGGCCCGAGCTCCACGGGGGTGCCGAGCGTGAGATCGAAGCCGAGTTCGCGGCCGATGTGCTTTACATAAAATTCCGGACTCGCCGAGGCGAGGATGAGGAAATGGCCCTCGCGGCGATGGTTTTCTAACGATCCGCGCAGTTCCTGATAAACCGCGGGCATCAGCGAGGCCGCGAATTCGCGCGAGTAATGATCCAGCGTCTCAGGCGACATCCCGAACAAATAGCTGAGGAAAACCCGCTTCATGCCCGCCGCTCCGAGCACTCCGGCCAAGGGCAGGAACGCGAGGAACACCGGCAAGAACATCCCGCGCCACGGCTCGCGGCGGACAACAAAGTGCCGGAACAACAACTGACAATCCCACGCGATCAAGGTCCCGTCCAGATCAAACAAGGCAATGCCCGGGGGCGGGGATTCGGGCATCGATGCTGGCACGCGCCGAGCATCCCGCCATCCGGGCGCAGGATCAAGATTCAACGCACCAAACCAGCGATTCCCTTGACGTCCGGCCGCTTCCATCCCGTCGGCAGTGACAGGAAAAATCCTATCCTGTGGGAGACTCCTTTCATGGTCATCAAATCGGCACCAACCTGAGCTCCTCCTTCCGGCCGATGGCTGCGCCCTTTTTCCCAAGGCTGGCCACGGTGAGCGAGGGGCTTGAGGGATCGAGCATCCGGTCCAGCGAGGCCCGGCTGGTTTTCATGCGTGAGGCCAGTTCGGTGTTGCTGACGTGCTCCTTCTCAAGAATCTGCTGGAGCTGGAGGGAGACCAAGCGCCTAAGGGCCAGCACTTCCACCTAGGGAAGAATGGCTTCCCCGCCGAGAAATTCGCGGAAGTAAATGCCACGGTGGGCGCTTGGGGATGCTTTTGTTTCTATCGGTTTATTGAGTCCGCATGGTATATTTCAAGTCGCGTGCGGTGTGACCACGCAGCTGATTCTCTCTCCCTTCTCGCGCTCGGCCCCCATCAGTTCGCAATCCAATTCGAGACGCAGCCAAAAGCCGGGAGGGGTCCCGAGGTAGCGGCTAAGGCGCAGATCGTATTGAGGCCTGCACGGCTCCCGCGCCCTCGCTCCTACGGAGCACGTCGCGTTCGCTCCTGTCCAAAACGGCTACAAGCCTTCGCCGTTTTCCCACGTCCAGCGACGACGGCTTTTTTTGTGTCCGTCAAGTGGGGCGAGGGAATGCCAAGTGAGCTTTAGCGAACTCCTCCATCCCATTTCCGGACGAGGAAATTACAAGCTGCATGGCGCGATCGGAGGCGAGCGCAATGCCCGTCATTCGCGAGACTTCCGCTTGTGAGACGTCCCATTCGTCCAAGGTTTCGCGGAGCGTTTCTGCGAAGAAATTCATCAGTAGGATCAGTTCGGCGGTTCGTTTCATGGTCATCAATGGTAGTCGGCGATTTTCACACCGGACGCCTTTCCGTCACTCGATGATATTCCTGGTGTCAAAACGGTGTCATTTTCTGATTGATCGTTTCCATCATGGCGGTATCATTCCCACATGAAAACGCTCGGCAGTAAAAGCAGCGGCAAAGTGGTTCGCGTGAATCCCCGTTTTCCTGAAAGCACGGCCAAACGGCTCAAGGAAGCCTCGGCCATCCGTGGCCAGTCCGTAGCGGCCTTCGTCCTAGAGGTGGTTTCCCGGGAAGCAGAGCGCGTTCTTGAGGAGGAGAAGTATTGGAGCATGAGCGTCGCAGCCTCGGAGAATATCCAGCGCTTGCTTATCAGGCCCCCTTTAGTCAACGCCGCCGCAAAAAAAGCCGCCAAGGATCTCGCCACCCATGTCCGAATTCGATCTTGAGCTGTTGTCAGATGATCACGACCGGAAGGGATTTCGCTGCGGTAGTGAATCCTTGGACCGTTATCTGCGTGAAACCGCGAAAGGACACCTCACCAAGGGTGTGAGCATCACTCGCGTGATGATCGAGCGAATCGACCGCAAACCAAGGCCGATTCTCGGATATTTCACCCTGACCAGCACGCTGGCAAAGGCGGCCAACTGGCCCGGAGCCGCCAAAGGGCTCCCTGCAATGCCGCTTCCCATCGTGCTGCTCGGCAGGATGGCAGTGGCGGAGGATTGGCAGGGACGAGGAATCGCTAGGCTGCTTCTTGCCGCGGCCCGTGATATCGCCGCAGGTTCCATGCGCGGTGTTGGTGGCGTTGGTCTAGCTGTCGATCCTGCCGACGAAGAGCTGGTCGTCTTTTACGCAAAATACGGATTCATCCGGGTCGAGGAAAAGTCATTACGAATGTTCCTACCTCTTGCTTCGCTTTGCTGAAACCGCGTTCGGTTGACGCCCCGTCCCAAACCAGCAGATCCTCATTACCCCTTGCCTTCAAGGAGGGCTTTGAGGTCTCCGATGAAGTCGTGAAGCTTGCCTTCTCTGCGACCTCCCCGCCTCCGCGTTTCACTTAGTTCAAAAACTTTGCGCCCCTCCGCGCCCTTTGCGGCTTTGCGGTAAACTCTTCCTTCTCCACAATCCTCCTGATGTCCGCCACCCTCGGCGACTCCTCGTTTTTCTCCAAACAACTCACCATGCTAACAGGCACGCCCAACACCCTCGTCCAGCCCGACCAGCGCCCAGTTCAGCTCGAATTCGAATACTCCACCACCCAGCTCCAGGAAAAAGTCGCCGAGCTGAACGAACAAGGCCGCTCGCCCGTCTATCTCGTCCACTTCACCCAGAACGCCTGCGCCGACACCGCCCGCGACCTGCTCTCCACCAACTTCTGCACCAAGGAGGAAAAACACGCC
>JAYWDF010000752.1:0-3902 GCA_043779985.1 Akkermansiaceae bacterium
TAGTTTTGTTCATAACACCCTACCGAGTGGCAGGGATTTCAACTCAACACCAGCCCACTTTTTCGCTGCAAGTTATGTATTCCTGTGGGACGGCTGTGATTATTTCTCTGATATTTTTTAAATCTGAAGATGCGCTGGATGAATTTCCGGCGGACGGGTGAATAGTGGCAGGGGTTTTTCCCGCCGGGAGAGCCGTCGTTGACCCACGCACCGGAGGGAAACGGCGCGATCACTGGCATGCGGATTCATGGTGTCAGGCACCGCATCTCAGCATAAACAGATGAAGTTCGCAGAGAATGTTGGAATGTATTCCTTGTCTCTATTGCGGAGCCCGCTCCGGGGAAGCAATCACTTCCACTGCGTTGTAAAATCAAAACACAACCCGTGGTATGCCATACCTGCGTGAGCAACCGGGCTAGCCAAGAACCGATCGGTTCGGGGCTATCGCGCGAATCTGTTATTGGGGTTTTACTTGAGCTTCACGGTCACCTGGGGCTTCGACTCCATTTTCATGCCGTCGATGCCTTGGATCAGTTCCAGCGCGGCGGCGGGGTCGTTCTTGGGGGCGGCGCTGAGTTTTTTGAAGGTGCCGGCTTTTTCGAGCAGCTTGCCCATTTCCATCTGCATGAGGGTGATGGTGTTGCCGTCGCGGTGAGTGGCGTCGGTCTCGGCGATGCCGGGTTCGATGACGAGCTTGAAGGCGACTCTCATGTCGCCGAGCATTTGCTTCATCATGACTTCCGCCTGGGGATTCTCGCCGGGATCGGGCATCTGCGGGGCATCGGGGGCGGGCGGCTTCGGCGCATCCGCGGCGGGCTTGTCCGGCTTGGGCATGGTGATGGTTAGGGTGCCAGCGGCATAAGAGAAGGCAATCGGCTTATGCTTGGCGGTGACGGGAACCTGGGTGGCCATCGGGGAAAGCTTCTGCAACTGCTCGGCGGGGGAGATCGTAAGCTTGTTGATGTCGGTGAAGTGATAGGTGGTGCGTGCGCCTTTGTTACCGCCAGCTTCGAGTGGCTCGGATTTCTCGAAGGTGACGCCCTCGCCAAGGGTGGCGGCTTTGGCCCTGGCCTTTTCCGCGGAGAACATTTCGGCGAGCGGATCCTTGGGCGCCTTTCCTCCCATGGCGGACATTTGTCCGAGCATGGCCATCATCTGGGTGCCCACTGTGGTTTCCTCGACGAGGGTGCCGCTGCCGTCCTTGTTGAGATGAACCGTCGTTTCGTTTTGCAAACAGCCGGGAAGCACGAGGACCGCGAGGGTGGAGACGAGGGTCAGAAAGAGGCGTTTCATGATGGGAGTAGGATTCGCTGAGCTGTGAAGGGAATCTGGCGGGGAATCAAGTTCCCAAATTTGGAGAATTTGCCCGTTGCCAGCAGCGCTCGCCCGTTTCATGCTCTGCCAACCAATGGCTGAAACGACACCCGCTGTGGAAATCAAGGGTCTGGTGAAGGACTTCAAGACATCCTTCCGCAAGCAAATGCTGCGTGCGGTGGATGGTGTCTCGATCCGAATCATGCCGGGGGAGGTCTATGGATTGATCGGTCCTAACGGGTCGGGCAAATCCACGACGATGAAGGCGCTGCTAGGACTGGTAGCGCCCACGGCCGGGCACTGCGCGATTTTCGGCAAGGATTCGCTGAAAGTGGACTCACGTAACGACGTGGGCTTCCTGCCGGAGAATCCCTATTTCTACAAACACCTGAGCGGTGCGGAGACGCTGCGGTTCTACGGCAAGCTCTGCGGCCTGAAGGGCAAGACCTTGGACGACCGGGTGAGCGAACTGCTCGCCCTGGTGGATCTGGAAGGCGCGCGTGACCGCCGCCTCGGCGGCTACTCGAAGGGGATGCTGCAACGCATCGGCCTAGCGCAGGCGCTGGTGCAGGAGCCGCGTCTGGTGATCTTGGACGAGCCGACGGCCGGGGTGGACCCGGTGGGATCGCGCCAGATCCGGGACTTGATTTTGAAACTGAGAGAGCGCGGCATCACGGTCTTCCTGTGCTCGCACTTGCTCGAACAGGTGCAGGAGGTGTGCGACCACGTCGGCATCATTTGTAAGGGAAAAATGGTCAAGGAAGGGCGATTGGACGACCTTATCTCGATCGAAGACCAAACCGAAATCATTTTGAAAGACGCCAGCCCCGAGCTCATCTCCCAGATCACTGCGCTGGTCGCCGCTTCGGCGGGCGCCTCGCTGGTCCACACCGGTAAACCCCGGACCACGCTGGAGCGCCTGTTCCTCCGCGAAACCTCCCAAGCCGACGAGCCATGAGCCAACTGACTGACACTTCCGCCAAGGGCTCGCATGTGAGCCGCATCCTGGTGATCGCCTTCCACGCCTTCACGCAACTGGTGCGGATGAAGGTGTTCTATTTCCTCGCGGTGTTCGCGGTGATCGCCATCGCCAGCAACTTCTTCGATCTGCCGCAGCACGAGGGACCGGAATCGGTGGGGGTCAATGTGCTGCGTTCCATCAAGAGCTGGTCGCTCGGCACGATGACCTTGTTCTCTGTCGTGTTATCCATCGTGGCGACGGCGCTGCTGCTGCCGAAGGACGTGGAGGACCGGACGCTCTACACGATTTTGGCGAAGCCGGTGCCACGGATCGACTACCTGGCGGGAAAACTGCTCGGCGTGTTGATGTTAGTCTTCGTCTCGCTGGCACTGATGGACGTGCTGATGACGGTGGTGTTGCAGATCCGCACCTCGATGGTGATGGATCAGCAACTCTCGATGGCGCAGGCGCTCGGCTGGCCGCAGGACGCCATTCAATCGCTGCGGGTGGACACCCTCAGCAACGGGCCGAACTGGTCGCTGCAAGGCGCGGTGTTCGCGGTGTTCCTGCGCTCGTCGATCATGGCGTCGCTGGCGCTGCTGATCTCGACCTTTTCCTCGAGCACGCTGTTCACCACGATCATCAGCTTCCTGATCTATTTCATCGGTCACTTCCAAGCGGATGCCCGCGACGCCTATCTCCAGGGCGGCCAGGCCGGTGAAGGCGTCTTCGCCCGCCTCATGTCCCTGGTGGTGTCGCTGGTGCTGCCGGATTTCCAAAATTTCAACGTGATCGACGCAGTCATCGAGGGCCAGGCCATGCCGGTGCTGATGTTGGGAAAACTCACGCTCATCGCGCTCTATTACGCGCTGTTTTTCACCATCGCCTCGTGGTTCGTGTTTGCGGAAAAGGAATTCTAATCTCGTGAAAACCTGGCAACGAAACGGGATTCTAACGGCGGCCGTACTGGCCTTCGGCGCGGCACGCCTGCCCTTCGAGGCCAGCCTCAGCAAGGAGCTCCGCGCCGCCGGACTGACGCCGCCGCCGATCGAAATCGGCACGCGCGACAAGATCGGCCAGACGAGCTCCGCCGTGGCGCTCGGCGGCCTCCGCACGCTGGTGGCAACGTTCATGAACTTGCGCGCGTTCTCGTTTTTCCAAGAACAACGGTGGGATGACGTGGCGGACACCTTCGATACCATCGTGGACCTGGCGCCCCACACCCACTACTATTGGGAAACCGGATCGTGGCACTCGGCCTACAACGCGGCCTCCTTCTACATGAACGACTCGAAGCTGCCGGCGCTGCGGCGGCGCGAGGCTTGGCGTTCCGCCATTCTGCGGGGCCGCGCCTTCCTCGAGCGCGGCATCCGTAACAATCCGGACGACTGGAGCCTGCGCTCGAACCTCGGTTTCCTGCTCTCCGACGCCAACAAATTCCAAGCCTTCCGCGATCCTAACCAAACCTTCACCGACGCCGCGGACGCCTACCACCGCTCGGCTGAGACCGGCAAGGCCCTGCCCTACGTGCGGCGGGCCGAGCTCTACTCGCTGGCCCGCGTGACCGGAAAGGAAAAGGAAGCACTCGCCCTCGCCCGCTTCCTCTACACCGACCCGAAGAACCGCG
>JAYWDF010000753.1:0-10840 GCA_043779985.1 Akkermansiaceae bacterium
TCCACGGCAAGTCTGCCACCCGTCGGCGGGATGGCGAGAATGGCAGCGGCAATGTCGTTCGGGCCGCGGCGGTGGAGGTCGCCGGTTTCGGTGAAATCCCCGTTGCCGTTAGCGTCAACGGCGAGCAAGGCCTGGGTGTCCGAATCATAATATTCGAAGCGCAACGGCAGGGGTGAGCGCAGGCGGAAGGGGATTCCGATCGCTTCGCCGGCAGGGAGCGCGAGTTCATGATACAGGGCGACCGAGCGGAACGGATTCGCCTCGAGTCGGCTGGCGTCGAGGACCACACTGCGCTTCGCGGCCGGATCCCAGCTCACTTCCCAAGTGCTCAGCGGACCCGAGGCTTGATCGGGATTTTGCCAGGCTGCCCGCACTTTTGCCTCGGTGGTTCCCGGCCCTGCGGCGAGTGATACTTCGACGACCGCCTCCGCGCCGGATGGGATAGTCCGGGAGATTTCCAGCGTGGCTTCGGGCTGTCCGGCTACGAAGCGAACCCGGTCGCCAAGGTCATTGGCGATTGCCCCGGGCCCTTGGATGTTCAAGTGGCCTTGGATGCCGTGGACCGTTGGGTTGAAGAGGGTAAAGCGGGTCCGGGCTGCCTCGCCGGGGCTTGCGATGCTAAGGATTTCCAAGGGTTGAACGTGCAGGGGTGGGAGATCCGCATGTGCGGGTTCGGAGGGCTTTGCTGACAGGGGGACCGCGGCCATGATGGCTGTCTCCTCTTCCGCCGTGAGCCAGCGGATTTGATAAGGCGGCAGATTCTTGCCAAACTCGCGGGCGAGGCGAAGCGCCTCGCGGGCGGATACCCGGTTTCCCAACTTCGCCAGTGCGATCGCGCGGATGGTCTCCGCACGGACGCGGCGGGAGTCCGGTAGATCGGGGTTGGCTTTTAAAAACGCTTCCAACTCGCCCAGGGTCGCCCGTGCGCCTGCCAGATCGCCGGCATTAAAACGGGCATCGAACAGGCAGTTGAGAATCGCCGGTTCATGGAGCTTCCAGCCGAAAGAGCGGGTCAGGCGTAAACATTCGACGAACAAGGTGATCGCTTCTGCGGGACGATTCTTGTCGAGCAGGTATTTGCCGTATTCTCGATAGAGACTTGGTTCACCGCGCTTGTTGCCCATGGCTCTCACCTTTTTGAGGAGTGCGATAAACTCGGCGTCGAGATCACCGTCACCGCGCTTTGCCCGATTCACCAAATTGTCGCGGTCGGCGTAAGTGGCATCGAGCCAAGCGCCGAGAGACGCGCTGTTGGTTGCGTCCGCATGCAGGGCATCGAGCGCTTCTTGGGAGTCCTTCAGATCGAGTTCCATTTTTGCCAGCAGGCGCGCACCGCCGCCGGCCTTGCCGACCGGGTTCATGGCTTCGACGATCGTGCGCGCCTCGGTGATGAGTTCCTCGGAGGGGCCGTCCCATTGGGAGACATTGCGCAAGCGATTGAGGCGGAGGGTTAGATACGACTGGAGATTGCCCTCGATGCCCTGGCCCGTGGCGATGAGATCTTGCTGGGCTTGCAGGGCAGCTTGTTGATCGCCAAGGAAATCGACGATGACCGCCCGGGCGGTGAGCAGCTTGAAGGCGTAGAAGTGTTCGATAGGAGTGATTTTCGATTTCCAGTCATTGCCGAAAAACGTCGCGGTTTGGTCAAGCAGTTCGCGGGCATCGAGGCTGCGTCCGGCGTAGTCGAGCAGCTGGGATTCGCGCTCGATCAAACGCCAGCCGTAGCTGCGGAGTTCCGGTCGCAATCGGATGACTTCGGCCAGCGTGATCGATGGGCCGTCGGCATCGGCGGGGACCTTCTTGCCGCGGATGGTCTCGGCGGCTGCGCGGTTGGCTTGCCAAGCCCGACCGATTTTCCCTTCGGTGAGCAAGCCTCGCTCCAAGAAGCCGAAGAGCTGGACGCGCCGCAGGGAATCATGGCCCACGGAGTCGGAGGCAAGCGGCCCGAGGGCGTCAATGACTTCGCGTGCGAGTGTGCCGGTAGCGACGACATTTCCTTTTTGATAGAGAAGGTAGCACGCGTTCAATCCGGCGGAGGTCGCGTAGTCTGAATTCCTCGCGCTCACCGCCAGGTGGAAACTGCGTAACATGCCTTCCGCCGCGGCTGCGGGATCGGTTTCCTTGAGGTCCCGTGCGGCGTAGTATTCCTCGATGTAAGACCCCTCCGCCGCGGCAATCAGCGGGGACAAGCAAACGACGGCAGCGAGAAAATAACAGCTCATCCTTGAACCCCTAGCGGGAATTCCAGGAATAGCGATGAAGGAATGGTGGGAATCCGCAGAATTTACCCGCGCGGGTGACGGCGCCGGGCTGCCTCCTCATTTGCCTTCTGGCTCCTCGTCTGAAGCGGGAACCGAGATCGGCGGCGTGACCGCTTCGATCGGGTGGCTCGTGGCGGTGACCGGTGGTCGGGCGATCATGCCGCCTGGGAGTTTCTGAACCCCGGTGGCAGGAGCGCCTGCCGCGGGAGGGGGCGTGGCGGTGGTGATGAGCGCGGCGCGTTCCTTGAGCAGCGGTTCCACGAGGCTTTTCCCCACTTCGAAGGTGATTCCGGCGAAGGCCTTTTCCTTGGCGAGTTTCTCGCTGAGTGCTTTCAAGCGCTCGGTGAAGGCGGCGTCCTTCGATTTCGCGTCTTCAGGTTTTTCACCTTCGGCCTTCTTGCGCTCTTTCGGCAACTCCGCGGTCACATCCACGGTGAGCAGGAAGTTGTCGGTGGCTGCGGGCTCGGCGCCAGGACCTGCCGGGGCGGCGGCGGGCTTGGTGGGGGTGATGTCGAGCTTGTAGGTGAAGCCCTCGAAGGTCTCGATGGTGGCCGTGCGCTTGCCCTCGGCAGCCGCGCGCTCCGCCACCTTGGCGGCGGGAACGACATCTTCAAACCGGGCGTAGGAGAATAGAGTTTTCAGCGGCGAGGTGGCCGCGGAGTCGAGCACTTCGGCGGCGGTGGCACCCTCCAGCTTGAACTCGGCTTCCTCGCCCTCGCGGGTGAGCTTCCATGCGGCATCGGCCTTGCCTGGTTGGCTGATGACGATGGATTTGATCTTCTCTGGGCTGACGAATCCGTCGTCGAGCCAGCGCTTGGCCTCGTCGCTGATCGATGGGAACATTTCACTCACGGCATAGAAGCCGGACTCGTCCGAGTGGTTGCGGACGTAGCGGCCGACGGCATTGCCGCCACCCATCGGCGACGGGGCGGCGCTGTTTTCGATGGATTTGCCGAGGGAGACCTTGGCGATTTCCTTGCCGCCTGCGTCTTTGAAGGTCGCGGTGAGGCCGCGATCGCCGGGCTTGGTGGCGGTCTCATCCATGCCGAAGCGCGGTGCAAACGAGGGGCCGGCCTCCATGCCGAGGGTGACCTTGATCTCGCTGAGGGAGCGCAGGAAATCGTTCACAAACGCGTTCTTCGCCGGGTAATTGTCACGCTGGGAGACGACCCACTTGCCGTCTTTCTTGATGAGGCTTACGGCGCTGTTAGCGCCTTGGATCTCGATGCTGGAAGTCTCCGCGGCCGGGAAGGCCTCGAAGAGCGTCTGCCCATGGTTGCGCTGGGTGGCGCTGTGGGTGGACTGGTTCTGGCTGAGCTTGACGGTAGTCACGGCCGCGCCGAGAGCGAGGGCGATGACCCAGAGGATGATAACCTGGCGTTTGTTCATAACTGGAAAAAGGTTGGGATGAGAAAGTTGGGATTTTCGATCAGCGTGCGCGGGTGGAGCGACGGCGTTGGATAAAGAGCGCGAGGCCGATCAGCACCACAAGTGCTGGCATGGCGGCCACGTTGAGCAGGGTGATCTTGGCGGCAAGCTTGTCTTTCTGGCGGCGGAGGTCTTTTTCCTGCTCGCGGATGAGCTTGGAATACTCGACCTGTTCCTGGCGGAGCTTTTTGATTTCCGCTTCCTGAGCAGGGGATAGCGAGAGTTCGGAGCCGCCGGATTTCTGCGCCTGGAGCTGGCTGAGTTTCTGTTGGGCCGCCTTTTGTTTGGCTTGGAATTCCTCGATTTTGACGCCGACGGTTTTGTTGAAATCCGATTCCATTTTTTGCACCACCGTGAACGGGCGGCTGATGGCCGATCGCGAGCGCGAGCCGATCAGGTGCTTGGAGCCGGTGGCTTGGTCGAGCAGGTTGAGGAGCAGCGTGGCGTTCCCGTTCGATGGGGAGGCCATTTGCGTTCCGCCGAAGTTTTGAACGTTGTAGGCGAAGCGGTCGTAGAAGGCGTCGACATCGCCAATCAGGAAGACGTTGCCGGGGCTGGTGCCTTCCTTGAGATCGGCCGGCTTGGGAGCATTCTTGGACTCCGGAGCCTTGGTGCCCTCCGTCGTGGACTTCGGCTTGCCGCCCGGGAAGGCGGTTTTGAAGGTGCCAGAGAGATGGGTGACCAGATCGTAGGCGGTGCCGTTGGACTGGAGGGTGCGGGCGAGTGAGGGATCGAGTTGCGATGCTTTCACCGCATCGACGAAGCCGGCCTGGGTGGTGGATTTGATCAGGGTGTTAGCCGTGACGCCGCCGCTGCCGGTCTTGGTGAAGGCTCCGGGCAGGAAGAAGGTGACCGAGCCGAGATCCTTGGTGATCACGTTGTCCTTTTGGGGCATGGAGTCCTTGCCGAGGGTGAGGACTGCTAGCCCGAGACGGTCGCCGCCGAGTTTGGTGGCGAGAGATGGATCGGCGAGAACCTGGCCGGACTCGAAGGTGACTCCCCACGCGGAAAGCAGAGTGGGCAGGGTGGAGGTGGTGGGATTGGGCTGCTGGCCCATCATCGGATTTCCTCCGCTGCTCGTCATCTGAGCCGCGACGGAGTAGGGGTCAAGGCAGGCCACGACGGTGCCGCCGTTGAGCAGGTATTGATCCACGGAGAACTCGGCTTCCGGGGTGATGCCGGCGGGGTGGAAGAGCAGCAGGACCTTGATGATCTTCGGGTCGATGGTGGCGGCTTCCATGGAAATATCCACGACGTCGAAGGATTGCTTGAGCTGTTGATAGATGACCCAGCCCGGTGTCGGGGGCTGGCCGGGCATCATGGCGGGCGCGCCTTTCAGATCGAGAGCGGACATGATGCCAATCTTCGGTTTGGTCGGAGTGGTGACCTCGGCGACAGCCTTGGAAAGGTGGTATTCCAACATCGTCTCGTCACGTGGATCGAGAAACGGGATCACGCTGGTTTTATCCAAACAGGAAATCGCGAGGCCGAAGAACAGGTTCTGGTCGTCCATACGTTGGCCGTTGATGCCGTCGAGGTTGGCGGAGTCCTCGGCATCCGTATCAGGCTCCGGATCGAGGTTGTCGATGCGGAGTTTGCCCTTCGAAATCGAGGCGTATTCCTTGAGCAGGTCATCGACGCGGCGCATGTGCAGCTTGAGCTCCTCGGGCATGTAGTCGGTGTGGCGGGAAGCGTAGTAGCGGATGACGACCGGGGTATCGAGCTCGGTGAGAATGGCACGGGTGCCGCTGGACAAGGTGTGGATCTTGTTCTCGGTGAAGTCGGCGCCGCGATTCCCGAGCGGAGTGAGGGAGACGAGCCAGTTGGCAAGGAGCGCAATGGCGACGAGCGCGGCAACACCGAAGGCTGCGCGGGTGACCGGATGGGTGATTTTCATGATGGAGTTAGAGAGTGGGAATTGGAGTTCGATCAGGCGCGCTTCGAGGAAAGAATGGCGCTGGTGCCGAGCAGGCAGACGAAAATGATCGAGCCGAACCAAATGAGATCCTTCAACCGGAACAGGCCGCTGTTCGCGGATTGGAAGTGATCCCAGACGCCGCAGGAGACGATGCCTTGAAGCACGGCGGGCGAGACGATTTTCGACAGCTCGCGGGTGACCGGATCATAGCCGCAGAGAAGCAGGAGCACACAGATGGAAACCGAAACGATCAGGCAGACCACTTGGTCGCGGGTGCAGGCCGAGACTAACATCGTGATGGCTAGGAAGGTGCAGCAGACGAGAAAGCTCGCCAGATAGCCTGAGAAAATCGCACCGTTATCGGGATTTCCGAGGTAGTTGACGGTGATGATGATTGGGAAGGTGAGGGCGAGCGCGATCAGCCAGACGGTGGCGGCGGCGAGGAATTTTCCCACGATGGCGCTCCACGTCGAGACGGGGAAGGTGCCGAGCAGTTCGATGGTGCCGGTGCGCTGCTCGTCCGCCCACAATTTCATGCCGACGGCCGGGGCCAGCAGCATGTAGACCCATGGATGCCAGAAGATGAATGTCCATTCGAGGGAGGAGTCCCCCACACGCATGAACTGGCCGAAGGTGAAGGTGAGTCCCAGCGAGAACAGCAGGAAAATCACGATGATCGCGTAGGCGGTGGGTTGCGAGAAATAGCTGGAAAGCTCGCGTTTATAAATGGTGCAGGAAGTCATGGGGAAAGTGCGGGTAGTGCGTTCGAAGTGGGGCGGTTTTTTAAGCGGCGGCGTCGGTGTCCCGGGACGTGACGTTGCGGAAAAGATCCGTAAGCGATCCCGTGCCGGATTGGGCGAGCAACTCGGCGGGCGTGCCGTCGGCGACGATCACGCCACGGTCCACGATGACGGCGCGGGTGCAGGCGGCTTCGACTTCTTCGAGGATATGAGTAGAAAAGAGGATGGCTTTGGTCTGGCCGAGGCGCTTGATGAGCTGGCGGACCTCGAATTTCTGGTTCGGATCGAGACCGTCGGTGGGCTCGTCGAGAATGAGGACTTCGGGATCGTGGAGGAGTGCTTGGGCGAGGCAGGTGCGGTGGCGGTAGCCTTTTGAAAGCGTGTCGATGGATTGTCGCGCGACGGAGTTAAGGAAGCAGGTCTCGATGGCGCGCTCGACGGCGTCGTTCTTGGCGGTGCCCTTGAGTCCGCGGATGGAGGCGCAGAATTTCAGGAAGCCGATGACGGTCATATCATTGTAAAGCGGCGCGGATTCCGGGAGGTAGCCGATCTTGGTTTTGGCCTCGGCCGGGTTGTCGACGATCGAGATCCCGCAGACCCGGGCATCACCGGAGGTGGGAGGGATGAAACCGGTGATCATCCTCATGGTAGTGGATTTTCCAGCGCCGTTAGGGCCGAGGAATCCAAGGACTTCGCCCTTTTTAACCGTGAAGGTGAGATTGTCCACGGCACGCTTGGTTCCGAATTGTTTGGTCAGGCTTTCGACTTCGATCATGGGATAAAAAGGGTTGTTCTCTGCGGTTGTCGCGGGAAGCGGTGCCGCGCAGGTTTCTTGTTTGAAAAAACGATATTTTACGAATTTTCAAGTCAAATGCGGTTTGTGGCCGAATCTATCTGACTTGCACGGAGCAGGCATTGGTGGTTCGATGGCTGGGAGATGGCCAGTATTCACCTCCCCGAGCGCTGCGGCGTGATGCTTTTGCCGGATTGCACGCTCTTTCCGCACGGCGGGCTGCCGCTGTATATTTTCGAGCCGCGCTACCGCAGGATGCTGGAGGAGGCGCTGGAGGGTGACTGTTTTTTTGCGGTCGCCCGCTTGTTGCAGGATGAGACGGGTAGTCTGGAGGATTGTGTGGCGCCGGTCGGGACGATCGGACTGGTGCGGGCGTCGCGCGAGCAGAGCGATGGCACCTCTCAGTTACTGATTCACGGCGTGATGCGGGTGCGCTTCACCGAGTGGCACGAGGGCCACGACTATCCATTTGCCAGCATTGAGCCGGTTGTCTCGGTGTTCACTCCGGAAAACCAGTCGGCGGCTGCCATGAAAACGCTGCGCGGGGCGGTCGAAGATGCGGTCCGGCTCTTGCCTGAGGAAGTGCAGAGCGGGGTATTCGCGCTGCTGGACCGGGCCGAGGACCCGGCGCTGATGACGGATATCATCAGCCAGCAGTTCATCCACGAGGCGGACTTGCGGCAGACCCTGCTGGAAATGGACTCGGTGGGAAACCGGATCCCGGTGATTTGCGACTATTTGAGGAAGGCGCGGTTGGCTGCCGAGGACTAATTCTGGGCTGCGCGATTTTTCACGAAATTGGCCCAGGTGAAAAGGCCCGTCACCACCAGCGCGAAGGCCGGGAGCTGCCACAACAAGGCGCTCCTCAGCGCGGTGCCTGTCGGATGATCCGGAAATCTAGCAAGCAGGCGGGAGAAGCCGAGACTGAAGAGCCCGTATCCCAGATTGAAGGCGAGCCCTTTGACTGACAGGACGGTGGCGCGTTTCGACGAATCCGTTTCGGCGTGAAGCGCGCGGCTGACCGTGAAGCCGAGAAATCCCATCATCGTCATCAGCAACATGGCGGGAAGTAGGCCGAAAACCGGCCATGCGGGAACCAGGGCCGCGAGACCTAGCAGCGCCACTCCAGCTGCGATTCCGAGATTGGTCAGGGTGCTGAAGCGGCGGTTGAGCTTCGCTGCGTTCGCTGGCACAAACCAGCCGAGCAGTCCGAGCGCGGCGCCGATAAAGCCGTAACTCCATTCCGGTAGTTCGATGAGTCGGTAGTAGCTGCTGGTAATCGTCGCGAAATTCCTCACGACCGAATCGATGGCCAGTCCGATGACCACCACCACCAGCGTCTTCGGATTGGTGAACACCCAGCGGGCGGTTTTCAAGGTGAGTTGGATGGCATCCTTGCAAGTGTTGCCCGCCTTGCTGTCCCCATGGCGCGGAGGTTCGACCATCCGCAGGGTAATGAGGAGGCATACAAGGGCCTGGCCGAGGACCACTGCGACCGGCAAGCGGTGGGCGAGATCCGGCGAGACTTGCCACCCGGCAGGGAGCCAGCGGTTCATGGGTTCCGGGTCGTAGATCAAGCCGCCGAGAATCATGGCGATGACAAAGCCGACGGACCGCCAGCGCATGGTCGTGGCAAGCAGTTTGTCCCAGGATTCCGCCCGCCCGGTTTCCGCCAGCGAGTCATAAGCCAGCGCCTCGTCCGCACCGCTGGCACAGGCTTCTGATAGGCCGGAGAGGATCCGGTTCAAGACGCACAAGCCGATCAGGAGCGTTCCTCCACCGCGTGGGGCCAGCAGGAGACAAAGCATTTCCAGCACCATCAATGCGGCCGCTGTGACGAGGAGTTTCTTCCGGCCGATGGTGTCAGCCAAGGCTCCCGAAGGAACCTCAAAGAGAAAAATCACGCCTGCCCAGATCAGGTTGAGCAGGACGAACTGGTCGAGTGTTAGCCCGAGATCGAGAAACAGGATCGCCAATACCGGGTAGTAGGCCCGGGCGTTGTAGAAAACCGTGAAGAGAACGAAGCGCCTCGGGTTTCCTGAGAGGTCGGAAGCCGTCATGCGCTTGGGATTCCTTCCTTACTCACGCTCTTGCGGTCCACGATCCACATCCATGCGGAACGGGCGGCCACGGAGGCGGGCGGTGCGGGTGCGATCAATCACTTGGCCGACAAATTGCTCCGGCACATCGACGAGCGAGTGTTTCGGGAACAAGGAAATGCGGCCGAGGCAGCCATCGGGCAGGCCGGCTTCGCGGTAGAGCATGCCTACGATTTCTTTGGCCATGACGCCATGGGTCTTGCCGAGCGAGAGGAAAAGGCGGGTCATCCCGGCTTCGGAGCCTTGCGCATCCCGGGGAGCCCGTTCGAAACGTTCCTGGCGAGGGCCGCGGTCATCGCGCTGGTGGTCGCGATCATCCCGCTGCGGGCGGGCGTCGCGGTTGTCGCGACGAGGCGGGCGCTCGGATTCACGATCCTCCTCGATGGCGCCACCTTCGCGGCCGCTGGCTTCGCGGATCATGGTGACCAGCGCACCGGCGATGTCGGTAGGGGTATGGCCTTGCTCTAGCAGGCGGTCGATATTGTCCTGATAGGTGTCAAATTTTCCGGATTCTAGGCGTTCCTTCAGATCGTCGAAGATGAGGTCGGCGCGGCGGCCTTCAACTTGTTCGACGGACGGGATGCGCTCCCGCTTCACCACACTGCGGGTGTAGCGCTCGATGGACTGCATCCGGTAGATTTCACGGCCGTAG
Source organism: Akkermansiaceae bacterium (assembly GCA_043779985.1). GTDB lineage: Bacteria > Verrucomicrobiota > Verrucomicrobiia > Verrucomicrobiales > Akkermansiaceae > Luteolibacter. The sequence goes on from JAYWDF010000753.1 coordinate 9,892, forward strand.
ACGAAGCTAACAGCACGTCCGGAACGTCCGGCACGACCGGTCCGGCCGATGCGGTGCACGTAGTCTTCCGGGTCGGTCGGCAGGTCGTAGTTGAAAACGATGTCGATTTCATCGATGTCGAGGCCCCGAGCGGCGACGTCGGTGGCAACGAGGATTTCCACGGCTCCTTCGCGAAAACGTTTCAGCACGCGCTCGCGCATTTGTTGGGTAATGTCGCCGTGGAGGCGGTCGGCGGCGTAGCCCCGGTTGACGAGGTCCTCGGTGCACTCGTCGACCGAGCGCTTGGTGTTGCAGAAGACGATGCCGAGACGCGGCGGGTTCATATCGAGGATGCGGGAGAGTACCTCGACCTTGGAGCGTTGGCGGACTTCGAAATAGGACTGCTCGACCGTGGATACGGTGCGGGCTTTTTGCTGGATTTCGATGATTTCAGGGCTGTTGCCGAATTTTTGAATCAGGCGGGAAACGCCGGGGTTCATCGTGGCCGAGAAAAACAGCGTCTGGCGGTCCGGAGGAAGTGCGGCGAGCAGCTCGTCCATTTCATCCTTGAAGCCCATGTCGAGCATGCGGTCGGCCTCGTCGAGGATCGCCATCTTAATGCGGGAGGCGTCGAAACTGCCACGGCGAAGATGGTCCAGGAGCCGGCCTGGGGTGCCGACGACGAGTTGCGCGCCGTTGCGGAGTGCGCGCAGCTGGCGGTCGATCGGAGCACCGCCGTAGACGGGCGTGGCTTGGAGGCCGTGCATTTTCGCGCCGAGGCGATGGACTTCTTCGCACACTTGGACCGCGAGTTCGCGGGTGGGGCAGAGGATCAGGACTTGCGGGTAGCCCAGCTTGACGTCGAGTTTGGCGAGGGCAGGGAGGGTGAAAGCGGCGGTTTTTCCCGAGCCGGTAGCAGAGAGGCCGACCAGGTCTTTACCCAACAGGGCAGGGGGAATGCTCATCGCCT
>JAYWDF010000754.1:0-10798 GCA_043779985.1 Akkermansiaceae bacterium
GACGCCACGATGATGGAACAGGCGATTGCCGCGGCAAAAAACGGAGCTGGAAAAATTGCCCTCGCCGTCGCCACCGGCCTAACAAGCTGTGAGGGGATACCCGCGGTCACCCCGCTTGCCGCCCGCCGTGCTGCGGAAGAATACGAGGCCCTGCGTGACGCATCCGCCGCTTTCGCCGTGAAGACCGGCAGCGCTCCTGCGGTCCTGCAGCTCAACATCGGTCCATCCGGGCGCTATCGTCTTCGCGCCGATTGGACGGCCTCGTTTTTCGAAGCCGCCGGTTTCTCGGTCGATGGGGTGCGGGACTTTGCGAATGTGGAAGACGCCGTCAAGGCCCTGATCGACAGCCCGGCGGGCATTGCCGTGATCACCTCCGACGACGCCACCTATCTGGAAATGGTCGTGCCGCTTGCGTCGGCCGTGCAGGCAGCACGGCCCGGTATCACCCTGCTGGTCGCCGGGGCCCCCGGTGACAACGAGGCCGCCTGGCGCGCCGCCGGCGTGGACGAATTTGTCAACGTCCGCTCCAACAACTACGAACTCAACGAGCAACTCCTGAAGAAAGCCGGAGTCCTCTGAAACATTCATCCCCGATTTTTACCCCAATGAGCCGTCCAACATTTGCCGATATTCCCTACGCCGCGACTCCGCCCGCGACCGGCTATGACCAGTGGTGCAAGGCGCTGGCAAAGGAGCATCGCAAGCCCATCGGCTCCATCGTCTGGGACACCATGGAGAAAATTCCCGTCAAGCCGCTCTACACGGAGGAGGACATCGCGGGCATGGAGCACTTGCAGTATCAGGCTGGGATCGCGCCATTTCTCCGCGGTCCTTACGCCACGATGTATTGCTTTCAGCCATGGACCATCCGCCAATATGCCGGATTCTCCACCGCGGAGGCGTCCAATGCCTTCTACCGGAGAAATCTGGCGGCAGGTCAAAAGGGACTCTCCGTAGCCTTCGACCTTGCCACCCACCGCGGCTATGACTCGGACCACGAGCGGGTCGTCGGTGATGTGGGTAAAGCGGGCGTCGCCATCGACTCGATTCTCGATATGAAGGTGCTTTTCGACAGCATCCCGCTGGACAAGGTTTCGGTCTCGATGACCATGAATGGCGCGGTGCTTCCCATCCTCGCCTTCTACATCGTCACCGCTCTCGAACAGGGGGCAACCCTGGATCAATTGGCCGGCACCATTCAAAATGATATCCTCAAGGAATACATGGTGCGGAACACCTATATCTATCCGCCGGGTCCTTCCATGAAGATCATCGCCGACATCTTCGAGTTCACCTCGCAGAAGATGCCGAAGTTCAACTCGATCTCGATCTCCGGCTATCACATGCAGGAGGCGGGTGCGACCGCAGACTTGGAAATGGCCTACACTCTTGCCGACGGTTGGGAATACCTGCGCACCGGAATCGCTGCGGGGATCGACATCGATGCCTTCGCACCCCGCTTGTCATTCTTTTGGGCGCAGGGGAAAAACCATTTCATGGAGGTCGCGAAGATGCGCGCCGCCCGGGTGCTTTGGGCGAAAATCGTCAAGACCTTCAATCCGAAAAACCCCAAGTCGCTTGCGTTGCGGACACACTCGCAGACTTCTGGCTGGAGTCTGACCGAGCAGGATCCGTTCAATAACATTTCCCGGACCTGCATCGAAGCCATGGCCGCCACACTCGGGCACACGCAGTCGTTGCACACCAATGCGCTCGACGAAGCCATCGCCCTGCCGACGGACTTCTCCGCGCGCATCGCCCGCAATACGCAGATTTTCCTTCAGGATGAGACATCCATCTGTCGGGTCATCGATCCGTGGGGCGGATCTTACTACTTGGAGTCGCTCACCCATGAACTCATTCACCGGGCGTGGACCCACATCATGGAGGCGGCTGAACTCGGTGGGATGTCCAAGGCCGTCGAGGCGGGGATCCCGAAAATGCGCATTGAGGAAGCATCCGCCCGTCGCCAGGCGCGCATCGATTCCGGCGAGGAAACCATCGTCGGAGTGAACAAATACCGTCTCACCAAGGAGGACCCGATCGATATTCTCGATGTGGACAACACCGCAGTGCGTCTCTCTCAGATAGAGCGTCTCAAGAAACTGCGGGCCGAGCGCGATGACACCCGCTGCCAAGCTGCGCTCAAGGCGCTTTGCGACTGTGCCGGCGGTGGCGAGGGGAACCTGCTCGCGCTCGCCATCGAGGCGGCTCAGGCACGGGCCTCGCTGGGTGAAATCTCCGATGCCATGGAAACCCATTTCGGTCGCTACAAGGCGGTGATCCGCACGATTTCCGGGGTCTATGGAAAGGAATTCAACCACCAGGGCGATATGAAAGACATTCCCGACTTGATCAAAAAGTTTGAAGCGATTGAAGGTCGCCGCCCGCGCTTGATGGTTGCCAAGATGGGGCAGGATGGCCACGACCGCGGTGCCAAGGTGGTCTCCACGGCCTATGCGGACATGGGCTTCGACGTCGACATCGGCCCGCTTTTCCAGACTCCGGCGGAGACTGCGAAACAAGCGGTGGAGAACGACGTGCACATCGTCGCCATGAGTTCGCTCGCTGCGGGCCATAAGACCTTGCTGCCCCAGTTGATGGGAGAACTCAAGCAGCGCGGCCGCGAGGATATCATGGTGGTCTGTGGCGGGGTGATCCCCGCGCAGGACTATGACTTTCTCTATCAAAATGGTGCGGCCGCCATCTTCGGTCCCGGCACGGTTATTCCGGACTCTGCGCGGAAAATCCTCAATCTTCTGCTTGCACAACTTCAGGACTGATAGGTTTCCCGCCGCAGCGGCGTCGTGACGCTTGAGCTATCCAGCAGGGTGCCACATATTACGTATCGCATGATCGAAAGAGTTCAGTCATCCTATGCCCCCGTGGAGCACCGACCCGTCAAACGCCGCATACTAACACTCGTGGACTACGAGCAGGGGGTGCTTGCCGCGGATATTGGAATTCTTTCCCGGGCCATCACGCTGGTGGAAAGCAACCATCCGGCGCATGAGGCGCTCGCGCAGGATCTGCTGACGCGGATTCTGCCACAGACAGGGAAGTCCATCCGCGTCGGCATCACCGGTGTGCCGGGTGCGGGGAAAAGCACCCTGATCGAGTCGCTCGGTTGCCTGCTCTGTGAACAAGGACACCGGGTGGCCGTGCTGGCCGTAGATCCTAGCAGCAGCGTCACCGGCGGAAGTATTCTCGGTGATAAGACGCGGATGCAGAACCTCGCCCATCAAGCGAACGCTTATATCCGGCCCTCACCCTCCGGCGGTTCGCTGGGGGGAGTCGGCCGCAAGAGTCGCGAGACCTTGTTGCTTTGTGAAGCGGCCGGCTACGATGTGATTCTCGTCGAGACCGTCGGAGTGGGACAGAACGAAATCACCGTCCGCTCGATGGTAGATTTCTTCTTTCTCATCATGATCGCAGGCGCGGGTGACGAACTCCAGGGCATGAAAAAGGGCGTCATCGAAATTGCCGATTTACTTGCGGTGAACAAGTCGGACGGGGACAACATCCTGCGGGCGAAACTCGCATGCACCGAGTATAACCGGGTCCTGCATTTCCTCCAGCCCGCGACGGCCGGGTGGCGGACGCGCTGCACGACCTGCTCCGCGTTGGTTCCGGAGACACTTGTGACGCTTTGGGAAACCATCGAGAAATTCGCCGTGGCCACTCGCGAGTCCGGGGCCTTCGCCGCCCGTAGAAAGCATCAATCGATCGAATGGATGCACGCCATGATCGAGGAGGAATTCCGCCACCGGTTTTTTCGCAATGAACGGGTGAGGCAGTTGCTGCCGGACGTCGAAAGGCAAGTGGCGGATCAGACTCTCCCGGCAGCCGCTGCGGTGCGGCGGATCTTGGACGGATTCGACCGGTGAAGCGGGCGACTCTGGCTTGTGAATCTCTACGCATTGCGTCTTGTCCGCTTGTATCAGCGAGGAGAATGCGGCTATCCTTACGGTCATGAAGCTCGGCTACGTCATTCTCTACGTCAAAGATGTGCCACGGTCCGTGGTGTTTTATGAAGAGGCCTTCGGCCTGAAGCGTCGCTTTGTGCACGAGGCTGGAATGTATGCGGAAATGGACACCGGATCGACGACGCTGTCCTTCGCCGCCAATGGTCTAGCGAAGTCCAATCTCCTCTGTGAGTTTCGCGAAAACAAACTATCCGATTCGCCCGCGGGATTCGAGGTCGCGCTGATCACGGTGGATGTGCAGGCCGCCTATGAGCACGCGATCGCCGCCGGAGCGGTCGCCGTGTCGCCACCCGCCACGAAGCCGTGGGGGCAAGTGGTCGCGTTTGTCCGCGATAAGGACGGGATTATTGTTGAACTCTGCTCGCCGTCGACCCAGTCCTAACGGAGCACCGGTGGATCCGGCTCCGCAACCGGACTTTCCGTGAGAGTTAGTTCGCCAGCTTCTCCACCGTCACATCATGGCGGGTGCCGTCGATGGTGAGGACCATGTGTTTGCGCTGGATCACGACGGCGTTTGACGGGGCAGGGGAGGGCGTAGCGGCAGGAGTGCTTGTCACTGCGGTCACCGGTTTCGCGCCTGCGGCTTTGGACTCTGCTGCGGGGGCACCCTTGAGCAGGGCCTCGACCTGTTGGGGAAACATGGCAAAGAGCACTGCGGTCTCGTCATCCACGGGCAGGCCCTTGTCGGCGCATTGCTTGCGGTAGGCTTCGAGTCCGGGTTGCAATAAATCCGCGGGGCGCTCGGTGATGGCTTTGCGGCCCGCTTGTTTTTCAACCATCGCGAGGATCTCCGGATTGATCGGGCCCGGCGCCTTGCCATACTTGCCCAGCGCGATGTCCTGCGCAGGCTGGCAGATCATCTTCCACCGTCCGAATTTAATATTCATCATCGCCTGGGTGCCCACGATCTGTGAGGTCGGTGTGACCAGCGGGATCCACCCGAGCGCTTCGCGGACCACGGGGATTTCGCGGACGACCTCATCGAATTTATCCGCCATGCCTTGTTCCGCGAGCTGGTTGCGGAAGTTGGAGAGCATGCCGCCGGGGACTTGGAAGACGAGGATGTCGGAATCCACGCGTTCATTGGCAGGACTGGTGAACTTGGAGAGTTGTTGATAGACTTCCTCGAAATGCAGGCGCAGTTCCTGGAGCTTCGCCGGGTCATAATCCGGGCGGCGCGCATTCCCTTCGAGCAGGGCGAGCATGCGCACGGTGTCGGGCTGGCCGGTGCCGTTCGCGAACGGGGCGATCGATGTTTCCACGGCGTCGACTCCGGCCTCGATGGCCGCGAGGTAGGCGGCCGCGCCGAGACCCGCGGTGTCGTGGGTGTGAAGGGTGATGGGGAGCCCGATCCTGCGCTTGAGCTCCTTGACCAGATCATAGGCCACCCGCGGCACCATGATGCCGGACATGTCCTTGATGCCGATGGAGTCGCAGCCCATTTTCTCAAGCTCGATGCCCATGGCCACGAAGGCGTCGATGGTGTGAACCGGGCTGGTGGTATAACAGATTTCGCCACGCGCGTGTTTCTTGCACTCGCGAACGGTCTTGATGCAGGTGGTTAGGTTGCGGGTGTCGTTGAGGGCGTCGAAGATTCGGAAGACGTCTTGGCCGGCAGCGGCGTCCGCCCGGACGAAGGCGGAGACGACATCATCGGGGAAACTGGTGTATTGGACGATGTTCTGACCGCGCAAGAGCATGATCTGGGGGGTCTTGGGTGCGGCTTTCTTGAGGGCCCTGAGACGGTCGAAGGGGTTTTCGTTGAGGTAGCGCAGGCATGAGTCGATGGTGGCGCCGCCCCAGGTTTCGAGTCCGCTGAAGCCCATCTCATCGAGGATCGGTGCGGCAGGCAGCATTTGGGCGGTGCTCATGCGGGTGGCAGCCAGCGACTGATGACCATCGCGGAGCACGGTGTTGTTGAATGTGACGGGGGCCATGATGTCGAGGGATGAAGCCGGGTCGGATGATCGACCTCGCGGACTCTCTGGAGGATGAGGCATTCGGGTCGGCTTGACTACGCTCCACGTCGGCATCGCTGCGCGGAAATTGCTATTCCAGCCGCAAGCTTGCGCCTGGCTATGACATGGGGGGGAGGATGCTGGGATTTCTGGCGATTGCTCTCGCCGTCCCGAATCGAGCAGTTAGCATTCCGCAATCCCATGCACTGGACCGAACCCGCCACCGCCGACGACTCGCACGCCGAACTCGAGAAAAAGCTCTGGGACGCCGCCAACCAGCTCTGGGCTGGTGCCGACCTCAAGCCTTCCGAATACTCTCCCACCGTCCTCGGCCTGATCTTTCTGCGCTATGCGGATGTCCGCTTCGTGGCGGTGGAAAAGGACCTGAAACCCCAGGCCGGTTCGCGCCGCAAGATCGGGCCCACGGATTACCATGCGGCGGGTGTGGTCTATCTCCCCGACGATGCGCGTTTCTCCCATCTACTCAGTTTGCCGGAGGGTGCGAATGTCGGCCAGGCCGTCAATGAGGCGATGCGCGCCATCGAGAAGGAGAACCCGGACCTGGCCGACGTGCTGCCGAAGAGCTACCACATCCTCGAAAGCCGCACGCTCGCCTCCTTGCTCAAGACCATGGCCTCCATCTCCATGGACAAGGGCGGCGACACCTTCGGCCTGATCTACGAATACTTCCTCGGCAAGTTCGCCATGAGCGAGGGCCAAAAGGGCGGGGAATTCTACACGCCCACCTCCATCGTCAAATTGATCGTGGAAATCCTGGAGCCCTACCACGGCCGCATCCTCGATCCCGCGTGCGGCTCCGGCGGTATGTTCATCCAGTCCGCCCGCTTCGTGGAGGCGCATCAGAAGAATCCCACGGCGGAAATCTCCGTCCACGGCCAGGAGCGCGTCACCGATACCGCCCGCCTCGCCCGGCTTAACCTCGCCGTCCACGGGCTGAGCGGGGATATCAAGCAGGGGAACACCTACTACGAGGACCTCCAGGACTCCGTCGGCCGCTTCGACTTCGTGCTGGCGAATCCGCCATTCAACGTCAGCAAGATCGACAAGGAGCGCCTCGCCGGAGATCCGCGCTACCCCTTCGGCATCCCGCGCACCGATAATGGCAACTACCTCTGGATCCAGCATTTCCACTCCGCGCTGAATAAAAAGGGTCGCGCCGGATTCGTCATGGCGAACTCCGCCGCCGATGCCCGCGCCTCCGAGCAGGAGATCCGGGAAAAAATCATCCGCGCCGGTCATGTGGACGTCATGGTCGCCATCGGCCCGAATTTCTTCTTCACCGTCACCCTGCCCTGCACCCTCTGGTTCTTCGACAAGGGCAAGGCCGGCACCGACCGCGCGGACAAAGTGCTCTTCCTCGACGCCCGCCACATCTTCCGCCAGCTCGACCGCGCCCACCGCGATTTCACCCGCGCCCAGCTCGAATTCCTCGCCAACGTCGTCCGCTTCTATCGCGGTGAGGATTTGGAGTTCGATCACGGCTGCGAGGAGAAATGGGAGGAAATCTTCGGCGACGCCCCGTCCTACATCGACATCCCCGGCCTCTGCAAAGCCGCCACCCTTCAGGAAATCGAAGCCCAGGGCTGGTCGCTCAATCCCGGCCGCTACGTCGGCGTCGCCAAGGGCGAGGACCTCAGCGACGAGGATTTCAAGGAACAGCTCGAAGCCCTCAACGAGGAACTCGAAGTCCTCAACGCCGAAGCGCGGGAGCTTGAAACGCGGATTGCGGAAAACGTCGTGGAACTCCTCGAAGCATGAATACAATAGTGCGCAACCACCGAAGAGTTTCGCCCCTTCAGGGCTTCGAATTCTTTGTGCCCCTTTCCCGGGGCGATGCCCCGGGCTATCGGGTGATTGCACCGTTGGTGCGTATGAACCCACACGCCAATTTCATTCATCGCGCCCAAGATCGTTTTGTTGGCGTAAACAAAATGATCCCTGCATCCATTTCCAATTGCACCAACGGTGCTCAACCCGTCAGCCCAGGGCAACGCCCTGGGTGCCAACGCCCCCATCTATTCCCAGCCCCAACGGGGCAGCACCCAATCGTTTTCCCGGCATCAGCAAAACGATCCGCCCCATGACCTGATCCGATGCCCCAATCCCTCTCCAACGTCCTCGTGCATCTCGTTTTCAGCACGAAAAACCGTGAACCGTTCATCTCAAAGGATGTGCGTCCGCGATTGCACGGATACATCGTTGGGATCCTGGATCATTTGAAATCCCCATCCATCCAAACCGGCGGTGTGGCGGATCACGTCCACATCCTCTTCACCCTCGGCCGCACCATCACCCGGGCACAGGTCGTGGAGGAGGTAAAAAAGAGTTCGTCCAAGTGGATGAAGGCCGACGGCGGTGTGCCGGAGTTTTCATGGCAGGCCGGATACGGTGCGTTTTCCATCGGCGAATCCCAAGTGGAAACCGTGGTGCGATACATTCAGAATCAGGAGGAGCATCACCGTAAGGTCACGTTTCAAGAAGAATACCGGAAATTTTTGGAGCGATATAAAATCACCTATGACGAGAAATATGTGTGGGATTGAAATCATGAAGGCCGTTACCACCACCCAAGACCATTTTTCGTATGTCAGGAAAATGGTCGGCGGCGCGGGCTGTCCGGTCCATCTTGTTGGCGTCAACAAAATGGTCGGCGCACGCCATCAACGTCCGCAACGGGTGACGCCCCGTTGGGGCTTGAAATATTCTGCTACGTTCCTGACCCAGGGCGCTGCCCTGGGCTATCGAGTGGATGCGCCGTTGGCGCGGAAGATCGCCCGCACCAAAGGTGCAACACCGGTCACAATTGCCCGCACCAAAGGTGCCAAACCCTGGAGCCTAGGGCACCGCCCTAGGTTCGACGCCCCACCAATTATCCCAAGCCCTGAAAGGGCGAAACCCATCCCCGAAGCCCACAAATGATATCCGATGATCAATCCGTTGCGGATTTTGAACACCATTTTCCTGACGTCAGGAAAATGGTCCCCCGCAGGCGGGTCGCAGACCATTTTGTTGGCGTCAGCAAAATGGTTCCAGCCGCTCACCCGGAGAAATGCGCAGGAATCAACGCTGAAGCGCGGGAGCTTGAAGCGAAGATCGCGGAAAACGTCGTGGAACTCTTGGAAGCATGAAACAGGAGTGGAAACATTGCTCGCTCGGGGAGGCTCTCACTTTTCAGCGTGGTTTCGACATTACGAAGAAGGAGCAAAGAGACGGCCCTTATAAAGTGATTTCCTCCTCGGGGCCGAAATCAACCCACATCGACTTCAAGGCCAAAGGTCCTGGTGTTGTTATTGGCCGAAAGGGAACGCTTGGATCTGTTTTCTACACTGAAGAAGACTACTGGCCACACGACACGAGTCTTTGGATTAAGGACTTTCACGGAAACGATCCGAAATTCGCCTATTACTTCCTCCAAACAATGGGTTTCGAGAAGTTGGATGTCGGTGCCGCGAATCCTTCTCTTAACCGAAACCACATTCACACGATTCCGGTAAGCTATCCCGACCTCCCCACCCAGCGCAAGATCGCGGGCATACTTTCGGCCTACGACGACTTGATCGAGAATAACCTGCGCCGTATCAAGATCCTGGAGGAGATGGCGCAATCCCTCTACCGCGAGTGGTTCGTCCACTTCCGTTTCCCCGGCCACAAATCCGCTCGCTTCATCAACTCCTCACTCGGCCAAATTCCCAAGGGCTGGAATGCCACCATGCTCGGCGATTTTGTCGATAACAAGAGCGTCCACCTTCAAACCGGTCCGTTCGGCACTCAACTCAAAGCGTCGCATTATTCCCACGAGGGAACACCCGTAATCAACGTGCGAAACATTGGTTTCGGCACGTTACGAGCGGAGAAGCTCGAATTCCTCCCACCAGACAAAGTTGACGGGCTCAAACGTCACCAACTCCGAAGCGGAGACATCGTCTTCGGTCGGAAGGGAGCGGTTGAACGGCATTTGTTGGTCGGACCAGTCGAAGACGGATGGATCCAAGGCTCCGATTGCATCCGGCTTCGGGTCGTCTCAGGCCCACTGACTCCTCGCTTCCTCTCCATAGGATTCCGCGAAGCGGAGCACCAACGCTGGATGATGAACCAGTGTTCCGGCGGAGCCACGATGGCATCGCTGAACCAAGACATCCTCTGCCGCATTCCTTTGGCGGTTCCTCCTCCAGAATTGATCGCGAAGTTCGACAAGTTCTCTACGTCGGCAGTCGATCAAGTCGATGTGTTAGCGTCGAAGATCCAAACCTTCCGCCGCACCCGTAACCTCCTGCTGCCGAGGCTGATTAGCTCGCACTCCGAATCCAATTCGAACAAAAATCCCGTATGATGGTTGATCTCGATGAACGCGTTCAAGTCGCGTATAAGAAACTGAAGCAGATGGTGCATTTCGAAAAGCACCCACTGTCGCTACGTCGACGACTTGCTGAATTTGAGTGTAGTGGAGATTTATACGAAAGGCTAAGCAAGGTTCAGAAGGTGGTTGAGGCTCAAAGTCCATTCGAGACGGAGCAATTTGTTTTGTGGTTATCTGAGATCCGGTTTGAGATCATTCCAAAAAGTGTTGATACGACCAAACCTAGCGATAATCACGGAACATTCGTAAGTAATTATACCAGTGCCCCGTTCCATCAAGTTTCAAAAGTCAACTACATGTTTGACGGGCCAGTCGAGTTGCACCTTATTTCTGTCTTGTGGCTGATGTTTGAAGGTCCATACTACGACAATATGCTCTCTAAGAGGCTGTCTTAAAAATATCTAACTCGCGATTCTGGCGAGCATCCGCTTGCTCATCGACAGATAGATCATAGCTTCCGAGTGTTCGATCTTAAC
>JAYWDF010000755.1:0-3878 GCA_043779985.1 Akkermansiaceae bacterium
GGGCCTCACGAATTGATCGTCCGGGCTTATGATCCCACCGACCTCTACGGACAGCCACGCGGGAAACAGACCCTCTCCCCCGGCGGCATCATGTACACCTCGTGCAGCGGCATCTGGCAAACCGTTTGGCTCGAACCGGTCCCCCAGAACAGCGTGACGGATCTGAAGCTGGTACCGGACATCGACACCGAAAGGTTAAATCTCACAGTTTCGGTTACGGGTGCCGACACGGGGCTCACTGTCACAGCCATAGCCCGGGACGGAACCACGGTTGTCGGCACAGTCTCCGGCCCTCCTAACACGCAACTTCGCCTCAGCGTGCCAGACCCAAAGCTCTGGTCGCCCAACCACCCGTTCCTCTATGATCTGGAGATCAAGCTCTCGAACGGACCCACAGCGCTCGACGCCGTGACCAGCTACTTCGGCATGCGGAAGATCAGTCTGGGCACCGTAAACGGCGTTGTGAAAATGCTACTGAACAACGAGTTCGTATTTCAGTTCGGCCCGCTTGACCAAGGTTTCTGGCCAGACGGAATCTACACGGCTCCGACAGACGACGCGCTCAAGAGTGATATCGAACAAAGCAAGTTGCTGGGCTTTAACATGATCAGAAAGCACATCAAGGTGGAGCCCGCCCGCTGGTACTATTGGGCGGACAAGCTCGGAATGCTCGTCTGGCAGGACATGCCCAGCGTCAATTCCTACACCGGAAGCCCGCAACCGATTGACGAATCCCAGTTCCACTCGGAATTGACGCGGGTCGTTGAGTCGCGCGGGAACTCGCCCGCCATCGTCAGTTGGGTAGTCTTCAACGAAAGCCAAGGGCAGCACAATACCACAGGCCTCGTCGCCGACGTCAAAGCCCTGGACCCGTCACGCTTGGTCAATCAGGCCAGCGGAGGAAGTTTCTTCGGTGTCGGCGATATTCTCGACGATCACAGCTACCCGAATCCATCCTATCCCGTGAGTGCCACCCAAGCGGTAGTCTGTGGAGAGTTCGGCGGAATTGGGCTGGGAATCACCAATCACACCTGGGCTCCAGGCTGGGGCTATGTCGCGGCGGCGGATGGGGATGCGCTTGCCACGATGTTCGGCGACATGTGCCTGCAATTGTCAGACCAAGTTGGAAACCACGGCTTGAGCGCCGCGGTTTACACCGAAATCACCGACGTCGAAATCGAATTGAACGGATTTCTAACGTATGATCGCCACGTTCGCAAACCCGACGCGGACCGCATCCGCGCATCGATCGCCCAGGCAAGCACGCCCATCACCGTGACTCCCGTCCTCGCGACCTCGGAAACGGTGGCGCAAACCTGGAGCTTCACCACCACGACCCCTGCCGCCAATTGGTTCGGCACCGATTTCAATGCCTCCGCCTGGAGCAGTGCCCAAGGCGGCTTTGGCTCCGGACAACCCGCCCAAACCGCGCCTTGGAGACGCACCCCCTGGACGAGTTCCGACATTTGGATGAGGCGCAATTTCAATCTTGGCAACCTCAGTCCTCAACAACTCGCGAACCTCCGCTTCACTCTCTTCAACGACGAAGACGTGCAAATCTACATCAACGGCGTGCTGGCGGGAAGCGCCACGGGCTACCGCACGAGCTACTCGCAGATGGACCTAACTACCTCTGGCAGGGCGGCGATCATTACAAACGGTAGCAATCTGCTCGCCGTCCACTGCCACCAGTCCGGCGGCGGCCAATTCATCGATGTCGGGCTCGGAATCGTCCAAAGCAATGTCGTCACTTCGCCTCGGCCACAGCCCGGAACGCCCGCCGGCCTGATCGCCGCAAGCGGCAGAGCAGGAATATCCTTGGGCTGGACATCCGCACAGGACGCAACCGCCTATCGCATCAAGCGCGCGACCCATCACGGCGGTCCCTACACCGACAAGCTGATGAACTCGCCACTCAATTCCGTCATTTATACCACGGCTGTCACTGGCACCACATACTATTATGTTGTCTCCAGCTCGAATGCATCCGGCGAGAGTTCGGATTCAGCAGAGATTTCCGTCGCAGCGGTGATTCCGCCGCTCCCTCCACCGACGTTGGCGGCGTGGTTCCGCGCCGATACCTTGGGAGGGTTCTCAAGCGGCGATTCCGTCGCCACCTGGCCGGACTCCTCGGGCAGCGGCCACGCCGCCGAGCAGAACCAGAGCGCTTTACGTCCGAGCTATCAGGCGGCAGCGATCAATGGGCTACCGGTAGTCAGATTCAATGCCGCTGCCGGTCAGTATCTGTCATTTACCCGGCCGGTTAAGAACGATTTCACGATCTTTTGTGTCTTCCGCAGCGGGCAGGGCACCGGAACGGGCAACAACTTCTGGAACGGTGCGGCCCTTGTGAGCGGCGAGAGACCCAACGCCGTCAGCGATTTCGCTCTCAGCCTCAACGCCGCTGGCAGGCTGTTGGCGGGCACCGGAAATCCGGATATCACCATCGCATCCGCGGCCTCCGGCTTCAACAACAGCCAAGCCCACGTGGTGGCGTTCAAGAGAGCGCGCAACTCAGGGAGCCTCGAGCTTTTTGCAGATGGAGTGGCGCAGGGAGCCGCCACGGCAGGCCAGCAGGCATTGATCGCGCCTGCCACGCTTGCCCTTGGAGCCCATCCTACGTTGATCAACCCTCTCACCGGAGACATCGCCGAGGTGAAAATCTATGATGGCGTCCTCACATCCGCCGATTGCGCCGCAGTGAACAGTTCCCTTGCCTACAAATACGGTCTCGGCCCGGCGGTGCCCCCACGGATTCCCGGGGCCGTTTCAGGGGTCGCCGGTGACCATCGAGTCATGCTGAGCTGGGCCCCGGTCATCGAGGCGACGACGTACATCGTCCGCTGGTCGGCTACCGCCGCAGGTCCGTTCACCGTGATTGCCATCGGTCTAACTACAGAAGGTTTTGTAGATCTCAACGCGATTCCCGGCCAAACCAACTACTATAAAGTGGTCGCATCCGGCGCAAGCGGCAACAGTCCTGACTCCGCCACGAGCGTCCTCGTTCCGGTCCCTGCACTCGGCATCAGCACTGAGGCGGACTCCGTAACCCTCCGCTGGCCGGAATGGGCTGACACCTGGAGCCTCCACTCCAGCTCAAGCCTTGCCTTACCGCAGTCCTGGTCACCGGTGACCACCTCCCCCGTCACGAGCGGCGGAATGAAAGCGGTCACCTTGCCGCGACCCACCGGCACCAAGTTCTTCCGTCTCGTTAGCCCAAGCCCGTCACCATGAGTGCGCGCTCCTCTTCCATATTGACCATGACAACCACCTCTAGACTCATTCTCACTCTCACATGCGTGCTGCCGATGGCATCACTCGCCGAAAGCGACTCACCGGTCACCTTGGCCAATCCCATGCAGGGAACCGACTCCACGCGAGACTTCTCACACGGCAATGAATATCCGGCCATCGCGCTGCCCTTCCCCATGAATGTCTGGGCACCCTACACGCAGCCACATAAGGACTCGTTCTACTATCAGCACAGCCAAACGAAGATCCGGGGAATCAGGCAAACGCACCAGCCCAGCCCATGGATCGGCGACTACGCGAACTTTTCGCTCATGCCCGTATCGGGCAAGCTTGTGGTGAATGAGGATGACCGGGCCTCGGATTTCCGGCATGAAACAGAAACCGCACAGCCTAACTACTACAGCGTCCGCCTGGATACATGGAAGGCACGGATGGAAGTGACGCCGACCGAGCGCGCAGCATGTTTTCGTTTCACCTTTGAGGGAAGTGCCGCCCCGTATGTAGTGATTGATGCGTTCGACAAGGGATCAAGTGTGGAAATCATTCCATCGGAGCGGAAAATCATCGGTATCTGCCGCAACAACAATGGCGGAGTGCCGAAAAATTTCGCCAACTACTTTGTGATT
>JAYWDF010000756.1:0-3866 GCA_043779985.1 Akkermansiaceae bacterium
CTTGCGGAAGCGGGCAAGGTTCACCACGGAAAATAACAAGTCACCCATTTCCTCGGAGACGGCGGCGAGATCCTGCTCGTCCACCGCGGCCTGGAGCTCAAGCAACTCTTCACGGATCTTGGCGAGCACCCCGGTCTCCGCTGGCCAGTCAAAGCCGACCTTGGCCGCTTTTTTCTGCAGCTTGGACGCGCGAAGCAGGCCCGGCAGTCCCTTGCCCACGCCGTGCAAGTAGGGCTTCTCCTCATGACCTTTTTCCGAGCGCTTGATCTCGTCCCACTGCTGGAGCACGCCATCGGTGGTGGCGACGTCGCTGTCGCTGAAGACGTGGGGATGGCGGCGCACCAGTTTCTCGCTGATCTCGCGGGCGACGTCATCCAGGTTGAAGCGCCCAGCCTCCTCGGCGATCTCGCTGTGGAAGACCACCTGCAAGAGCAAGTCTCCCAACTCTTCCTTGAGGTGGTCGTGATCGCCGCGCTGGATCGTGTCGACCGTTTCGTAGGCTTCTTCGATGAGATTCGGCACGATGGATTCATGGGTCTGCTCGGCATCCCACGGGCAGCCGCCGGGAGCGCGCAGCCGGTGCATGATGGCGCGCAGCCGGGCAAGTTGCTTCCCGGCATCCGGGGAGCTAATCATTTCGGCATCGGTCATCATGAGGGTTTTATGGAATTGGAAGTTTGCTGGAGGAAGTCTCGCTCTTCCTGGGTGAGACTCTGGAAGCCCTCGCGGGAAATCTTATCGAGGATCTTGTCCACCGCGCTATCCTGTTTCGCTTCGAGTTCCGTGCGCGGTTGCAGCTTGGGCAGGGGCCGGGGTGACGCCGCTGGACGCCGGGCGATTGTCGATCCATCGCCATGGCCTAACAATTGAGGGAAGCGCATCAGGATGAAGCCGAGGATGGCCCCGCCTAGGTGACCCGCCTCGCCCCCTTCGTTGTGACCGTATTTGAACAGAATCGATCCCACGGAGATGGCCATGAGCGCGATGGCCAACTGCCGCATCGACAGCTCGATGGGCGGAAACAGCAGCGCCACGCGCAGGTTCGGCGCGACAACAGCCACGCCGATCAGGATCCCGTAGATGCCGGCGGAGGCTCCGACAAGAGGTGACAGGAAGTCGTCGTCGGGCAGCAAGCCGGTGAACACCAGAAAGGTGAAGAACGCGGCTCCGGCGACTCCGCACAGCAGATAATAGATGAGGAATTTTTTCGGACCCCACCAGCGCTCGAGCCACGGCCCGAAAAAGAAGATGCCCATGCAATTGAAGAAGACATGCCCGAGGCTGGCATGCAGGAACTGGAAGGTCACAAACTCCCAGATGCGGAAATCAAAAACCGCGGATTGAATCGCGAAGGCGCCGAAGTTCCGGAGCGGATTTCCGAGTAGCAGATCCAGGAAGTAGATCCCGAGATTGGCAATCAGCAGCATCTTCACCACCGGGGTGATTTGCGAAAAAAAGCCGCCGCCATCTCGGCGGTCGGCGCGGTGATAATCTCGGTCGGAAATGCCCATCTCCCGCAGGGGTTACCACGGGATGGCCCCCACCGCAAGGGCGGGGGAGAAGGATTGATGGCGAAGGCGCGGGATGGCAATTTCCGAAGGTCGGATTCCGGCGACTCCTTTCGGCAAGCGTTCACCCCGGGGCCGGGTCGACTCCGCCTAAGAAACGAAAATCCCGGGCGATCAAGCCACCATCTGGGCCTCGCGCTCAGCCGCGAGCTCGGCCTCAAACTCTGCTTCCAGCCGCGCCTGAATGCCAGCTTCGCTGGTTGCTGCCGCCTCGGCCTCGGCGGCTTCTGCGGCGGCCTGCTGGGCCGCGAGTTCTTGGTCTTTCGCGGCATCGCGAGCCATGCGTTTATCGATCTTCCGCTGCTCGCGCTCCCGGCGCTTGTAATCTTTGCTTGGTGTGACGGCCATGGGTAAAATCCTTTTTCGTTACTGAATTGAGTGGCAAGTTTGGCGGTCTCGTTTCCGAGGCACCCTCAGCCTGTCCGCGGCCTCATACAGGCCGGTGGGAGTTCGAGGCAATGGAAATAATGAGAAATGACTGATCGGCCTTGCCACGAAAAGGGGCGAATCCGCCCGTCCAAGCCGCGAACGGCCGAAAAAGCGTGAACTTCGCCGCATCCGTGGTTGAATGGCCCAGATGAGCCAAAATCAGGGAAATAATGCCAGCCGCTTAGGCGATGGCCTGACGCCGGATCCTTTCGGAGCTTTGGCCGGGCTCGGCCCTTTACCTGCGGGACCCCAGGATTCTGCTTCAGCCACGCCAGCGAAGACATCGCAACGTGGGCAGCCGAATACCAAGCGGGGCCGGGTGGACATCGTCCGTGAGACAGCGCACCGCGGCGGCAAGGGCGTGACCGTGGCAAAAAATTTCGTCGGAATCGGGCTGGCAGAGAAACAAGATCTCGCGAAGAAAATGCAAAAGGCCTGTGGCGTCGGTGGCACCGTGAAAGACGGTTGCATCGAAATCCAAGGCGACAAACGCGAAGAGATGAAGCGCATTTTGACGGAAGCTGGCTTCAACCCGGTTTTCGCCGGTGGCTGAGCGGTGCTTTGACCCCACCCGGGGATTTTCGTCACTGCGAGGGCCGTTCAGGTCAAGGCTCCCGGGATCCGCCGTTTGTGCTGCCTGAGGGCGCGGATGACCGGCGGCGAGCCTTGGATTCGCAGCAGGATCCGGTCGCACGAGTCGCGGACCCAGCGCAGGTGGAGGTCGCTGCGTTGGCGGCCGGATACCACGGGATACATCGCCCGGCGCTCTTCGTCCGGCCGGTGGAGCTCGATTCTCTCCAGCAGCGAAATCATCTGCGGATCCTCGAATCCAGAATCGATGTTTTCCCGGATGCACTCGAACAGAAACGGAAGGTACTCGGTCTGCGTCCGGATGGTTGTCCAGCGGAACGGGGTGAACTCACGGTCAAGTTCTTCCAGGATCTCCTCGGGACTCGCGTCCACCGCTCCATCATAGCCGCGACCCCAGCGCCGTTTGTAAACCACCACCAGACCCCATGCGATCGGTCCCGCGAGAACGACGCAGACGTAGAAGAAACGGGAGAGCGCAAGCAAGGGTTCCATCAGGGAATCAACATGGCCTCGGCGGGTCCGGATGGAAAGCTGGAAAATGGCAGACCCGGGGATGGCGGGCGCTCGCGGTATCCGCCCGGGGATCGAGACCAGGATCGAAGGGGGAGGCTCGCAATCATGCCTCGCCCCCATGAAGGAAGTTCGGGGGCGGGACCTATGGATCGTTTTCCACACGGAGACCCATGGGCTTGCGCAGCCACCATTTTTCTTTTGCGACACACGGCATTTTGAACTAGAAGTTAGCCTTGCGGATCTCGCTGTGACAGCACGCGTCAAGCCGCATCCAACCCCGAAAATTCCCACATCATGCGCACGCTCCCCTATCTCCTCCCACTGGTTCTTGCTGGCTGCAGCAGCACCTTCCCCGTGTCACAACGCGAGATTTTGAGGCAGTCGCAGGTGGAAATCGCCCGGCGGGAACCGTGGGCCGCGAGGGCCGCCGTTTTCGTCCAAAACCCCGACGAGATGTCGCGGCTGACTTGGAAAGTCAGGGCCGGAGCCCTCGACGATTCCAGTTTCCCGCACTACAAGGGAATCTACTTTGTTCCCGGCACCGAGCGCGAACTGCGCTTCACCCGCAAGGGGTGCCTGATGAGTTATACCGATCGCGGGAACCGCTGCCTCACATCCGACACCACGGATGCCTCGGAAATACTGATGGCTCCCGAGAAGTGACCTGCGAACGGTGGAGGCGGGCGACTTTCATCGCCCGCCGCTTGTTCGAGCAGGGCCGGTCTACCCGGGGAGCATCCACCACGGCACTTTTTAAACTTTCTG
>JAYWDF010000757.1:0-3854 GCA_043779985.1 Akkermansiaceae bacterium
ATGCGAAGGGCGTGAGAATTTCGTGAAATCAGTCTGCGAGATGGCGCTTGAATGTTGCCGCGTGCCGCCCTAGTTCCAGTGCCGCATGGATCCAATGCACCCTTACCAACACTTGCCGCTTTTCACTACCGGCCTGGTGCTGGCTATCTGGCTGATCGGCATTCATGCCTTGATGCTGGCAAAGCCGGCGAAGGTGCAGGACTTCTTGAAAAAGTTTCCCCGCCATCAGGTCATGGGCCAAGTGCTGCTGGGCATCGGCCTCGGCTGGTTCTGGTTGCTCATCGCGCCGACCGGGCTTGGCAAGCTGAGTTCGTTGGCGATGGACCTCGGTGAGTTCAACAGCGCCAAGGGCTTGTTGCAATTGTTAGTGCCGGTCTCGCTGGTGCTCGTCTGCATCAGTGTGCGGGACTTCCTCGCGGTCCGCGCGCTGGGACTTCTCGGCTTGATGGCTGCCGCGCCTCTGCTCGGAGCCGCGTTCCTAAAGGATCCTGAGTCGCGCCTGCTGGTGCCGATTTTCGCCTACGCCATGCTCACCGCCTCGCTCTTCTGCGTCGGCATGCCCTACCTTTTCCGCGATGCGGTGACCTGGGTGACTGCGAATCAAAAGCGCTGGACACTGGTTTCCGTCGCTGGTCTCGCTTACGGGATCGCGACCATGGTCTGCGCCTTCGCATTTTGGCGGGGCTACTGAGGGTTTCCCTTTCAACGTAAAAACGGCGCCCTCTCACGATCGTGAGGGGACGCCGTTTTTCGTGAGATGGAATTCAGTAAACCGGCGCGCCGGAAGTGTTCCCGCCGCCGGAACCGCCGGTGACTTTGTTCGAAGTGTTTTCCAAACCTTCACCGCCGATGCGCATGTCACGGCCGAGGCCGATCATCGTATTGCAGGAGCTAAGGAACACGGCCGCAGTGGCAACGGTGATAAGCAGAGTTATTTTCATCGAGAGTTTTGATACGCCAATTTACGGGGCCTGCAAGTCGATATTGTAAACTTCTCTTAAATTCAAGGATTGGTGCTGGTCGCCATCACCGGCTGGATGTGGGATTCCGAGACGAGCGCGATCATCAAATTGTTCACCATCACCGCTTTGTTCTTCTCGTCGAGGATCACCACATTATCGGCTTCAAGCTTCTTGAGCGCCATTTCCACCATGCCGACGGCACCCTCGACGATCATCTGGCGGGCGCCAATAATGGCGGCGGCTTGTTGGCGGCGGAGCATCGCTTGGGCGATTTCCGGGCTATAGGCAAGGTGCGAGAGCTGGGCCTCGATGATCTCGATGCCGGCCAGCATCACGCGGCCCTGCACCTCCTGCTGCAAGGTCTCGCCCACTCGTTCCGGAGAGCCACGCAGAGAAACCTCACCTGGCTGATGCGGTTCATACGGGAAATGACTGGCCAGATGCCTCAGCGCCGTCTCGCACTGAATGTGCACGAACACGCCATAGTCCTGCACGTCGAAGGCTGCCTTCGCTGTGTCCACCACCCGCCAGACGATCACACAGGCGATTTCGATCGGGTTGCCGCCGGCGTCGTTCACCTTGAGCTGCGGGCTTTGGAAATTGCTCACTTTCAGGGAAATCCGGTCCTTGCTCGAAAAGGGGTTGGCAAACCAGAAGCCCGGCTCGCGGACGGTCCCGGTATATTTTCCGAAAAACATCAGGATCTTCCCCTCGTTGGGCGAAACGATGAACAGCCCTTTCAGCCAGAGCATGACCAGCGGCACCACCAGAACCAAGAGAAACGGCGCGCTTTCTAACATCCATCGCAGAGTTCCCGTCACCACGACGCCAGCGGCGATCAGGATGAGGATTAAAAGCGGAATCAATCCTTGGACGCAGATGGCTTTTTTCTCGGTCACGGGAGTAGTATGTTAGGGCTCGATTCTCAAATAGCAACGATCACTGGCATAAAGCATTGCGCGCACATTACAAGATTCATCGGCATCCGGTAGACTTGGGATCAATACCGCATCACCCGCGACAGGAAGCGTTGGCAAAGCGCGGACCGCGGCGCGCCGAACAGGCTGGCGGGCGGCGAGATTTCCTCGATTTTCCCCGCCGCGACGAAGGCGACTTGGTCCGCCACCGCGCGGGCGAAGCCCATTTCGTGGGTGCTGAGAATGATGTCCTGACCTGCTTCCGCGAGCTCTTGAATGAGTTCCAGCACTTCTGCGGTCATCTCCGGATCCAGCGCGGAGGTCGGCTCGTCGAGAAACAGGATCTCCGGCTGGCGGGCGACCGCGCGGGCAATGCCGACGCGTTGCTGCTGGCCGCCGGATAGCTGCGCCGGGAGCTTGTCCGCGTGGTCGAGCAGGCTGAACCGCCCGAGTGCTTGCTCCGCCATCGCCAGCGCTTCGGCGGGAGAATGGCCGTGTACCTTCTCCAGCGGCAGCGCGATATTGCGCCGGGCGGTCAAGTGGGGAAACAGGTTGAACTGTTGGAAAAGAAAGCCGTTCTTCCGGCGGTACAACTGGAGCGCGACGGGATCTGCTAGAAGGCGGTGGCCGTTGATCGCGACGGTGCCGGAATCGGCGGTTTCCAGTCCGCCCAGCACGCGTAACAGTGTGCTTTTCCCACCGCCGGACGGGCCGATCAGGACCAGCACGCGCGCGAATTCGACCGGCAGCGTGAGTCCGTCGAGCGCGCGGGTCTTGCCGTAGCATTTCGTCAGGGCGGAGGCATCAAGTTTCATGACGGAAGCGTTTTTCCAGCCAGTGTGACAACCACGCCACCGGCAGGGTGAGGATGAGATAGCCCAGCGCCAGCGGGACGTAGCCCTCCAGCCCGGCGTAAGAACGGGAGATGAAATTCTTGGTGTTATAAAAATATTCCGCCACGCCGATGACGTTGAGCAGCGACGAATCCTTGATCAGCGAGACGAACAAGCCCGCCATCGCCGGCAGCACCCGCCGCAGGGCCTGGGGGAAAATCACATAGCGGTAGACCTGGAATGGACTGAAGCCCACCGCCCGGGCGGACTCCCACTGCGTCCGCGGGATGCTCTCCACCCCGCCGCGCAGGATCTCGCCGAGGTAGGCGCCTTCAAAGACCGACAGCAGCAACACCCCGATGATCACCTTGTCATCGAAGCCCCGCTCACCCAGCGGCCGCGCGATCAGCGGCGCGAAGATCACGAAATAACCGAACAGCAAATGCACCAGCAACGGCGTGTCGCGGACGAATTCGAGAAACGCCCGGCACGTCCAGCGCACCACCACCAGCGGCGAGCGCTGGCCAAGCATGAACAGCAGCCCAAAGAAAATACTTCCGATCAAGGCCGCCAGCGAAATGCCCAGGGTCACCAGCCAGCCGCGCCACAGGGTTTCCCGGTATTCCCATGCCTTCGACCAATCCGTCTGCGTGCCTAACATCGCAAACACCGTGGTGCACAGCCAGCCGAACACCGCCACCATGACAAGGGCGACGACGACATTGGCGATCTGCTGGCGGCGGGTCATTTACCTCAGGATGAAGGGGATTCCAGATGCTTCGAGGAACTTTTTCTCATCTTTCAAATAGCGCTCGCCGAGTTTTCCGAAGCCGTCCTGCTTGCGGAACTCATCGAGAAAACCATTCACCTGCGCGAGCAGCGCGGTATTGCCCTTGGCGATGCCGATGGCCCAAGACTCCTCGACGAAGGGCTTCAGCAAACCTCGGGTGCTCTCCTTGTTCTCCTCAGCGTATTTATAGATGCTGAGCTGGTCGTAGATGAATGCGTCCGCCCGGCCTTGCGCGACTTCGAGCACGCACGCCGTCTGGTCCTCGAACACCACCCGCTTGGCACCCGGCAGATTCTTGATCGCCCAGGTCTCGCCGGTGGTGGCGGCCTTGGCCGTGACCGAGCGGCCGGGC
>JAYWDF010000758.1:0-3851 GCA_043779985.1 Akkermansiaceae bacterium
CCCAAGTGGACCGGATGGCGAAATCGACGAATGGTCAGTTTAGGACGAAAGCTTCCGTCGCCTCGTCCAGTGGGCGGAAGACAAAGGATGTTTCTTCGAAGGGCTCCAGCCGCTAAAGGAAGGCGGCAGGGAGCATGATCTAACTTTCATCGAGGAAAGTCGGACGTGGCTCAAGTTTACGAAACCTGCTGCGGCAGGATACGTGGTTTCGTTTGATTTCGGGGCACCCACACTGGAACCCGCGCTTCCTTTGGAGTATTTGAAGCGGCTTCAATTGCAAAACGAGATTTTCGCCGACCGGGTTTCCTTCGTTGGAGTGGCGGGCGAGAGGCATCGGGCAAGGATCGTTACTCGCCAGCCGCACATTCGTGGGGAGGATGCCACCCCGGATGAGATCGTTTTCCTGATGACGGCGGAACTCGGCTTCAAACTGCTCCCTGAGCGCTTTTCAGTCGGCTACGCCGATTCGCTAGCGTTTATGAGCGAGGACGTCGCGGTGTTCGATCTGCGACCGGCAAACGTGGTGAGAACCGGGGAAGGCTTGATCGTCCCCATCGATGCGATCCCTTGCCGGTTGGATGTTCGTGCAAGGGCGATTCTGGGAGGTTGAGCCTTCGAGGCCCTCCGGGCCGGTGGGCGGATTCCCATTTAGGTTCACACTACTGCCGTAACTGTCCCGGCAGCCGCTTCGGCAGGAACGTGGTCACCATAGACTTTTCTAAGCACCTTTCTCCAATTCTCTGGCACGTCATCCCATGTCGCACCCCACTCGGTAGTCTTCATGTAGGCTGTGAAAGGCTTATCTGCTGAAGGCAGAGCGTAGCCGAGAACGTCTTCGAGGCATTCTTCAAGAGGGATTACGAGGCCTCCTCCAGCCGCGGCTGCAATTGGCTGGTTGTGAGGCGGACCCCGAAAATCGGGCCAGGGGCTAAGCTATGATTGTGGTGGTCGGGCGCGGGGCTTGAACCCAACCTAAACCACACAAAATGAAAGCAAAACGAAGAAGACACGAACCCGAATTCAAGGCCCACGTGGCGCTTGAAGCGCTCGAGGGCGTCCAGACCATCCAACAAATCGCCAAAGATTTCCACATCCACCTTACTTCGGGGTCCACCTCAGTGCGCCATGGCGCACAAGCTATCCCAACTAGTGAGCGACAAGCCCACAGCTCGCCAAGTTCCATGCACAATAGTTTCAGAGGAAAATTTTGTAGAGAATGAAAATTACGACAATGGCGATGATTATTGGAAACGGGTTGATCGTAACCGTTTTCTTATTTGGACCATCTCTTTTTGGTGAAGTGTTTCCTCGTCTGGGATTCGTTGGTTTTTTCCCATCACAGGAAAGAGGCATGGGGCGGTGGAGGACACCGGAGACTTCACGCCAGCCCCGCCTTGTAACGCTCGGTACAGCCCGCCTTGTGTCGAGCGGGAGGAGGTAACAGCGGGCAGGCTCAGGGTAGCCGTAGAGATCACGGCTGCGATGGCGGGGAAATGAATGGTGAGGAACGCATTCCCAAGCCTTAAACCACCTTTTCAGCTCAGGGGAAACTTTAGGGGACTATCAACACTCCAATTCCATGTAACCCACTGAAAATCCTCCTGGTGCGCGCTGCAGGTTTCGAACCTGCGACCCCATCCGTGTGAAGGATGTGCTCTACCACTGAGCTAAGCACGCTTTCCGAGGAAACGGCCACACCACTTGCAGCCGGGCGGCAGAATGCATGGGGACGGCGGGGCTTGGCAAGCAATTCAGTGCTTTAAGATCGATTTAAAAATTCCGGCTTCGCGTGATCGCCCGCCGGGGATTAGTCTGCCGCCCAGCAAGAACCGTGGCCCAGATTCCGAAAGAAAGTGTTGAGAAAGTGCTCGAAGCGACGGACATCGTCGATTTGATAGGTTCTTACATCCAAGTGAAAAAAGCGGGATCCGCGTTCCGGGCGAACTGTCCCTTCCACCACGAAAAAACGCCCTCGTTTTACATCACGCCGTCCACCCAGCGCTTCCACTGCTTCGGCTGCGGAAAAGGCGGTGACGCCATCGCCTTCGTCCGCGATCACGAGAACCTCCCCTTCGTCGATGCGGTGCGCAAACTCGCCTCACGCGCCGGCATCCATATCATCGAAGAGGATGCGGATCCGAATGCCGACCAATCCCGCCGCGCCCGCGGACGGCTGCTGGATATCCATCGCGAGGCCGCCGCGTTCTTTCACGATCTGTTGATGAAGGATCCCGCCGCAAGCCATGCCCGGGATTACATGAAATCCCGCGGCTTCGGCAGCGCGATGGCAAGCAGTTGGTCCGTGGGCTGGATGCCGGACCACCCGAAGATTTTCCTGGATTGGGCGCGTTCGCGGAAATTCACCGGCCGCGAGCTGGTGGATTCGGGCCTCGTGAAATTGAAAGAAGACAATCAACCGCGATCCGGGCTCTTTGTGCGCTTTCAGGATCGTCTGATGTTCCCGATCCGCAACGAGATCGGCGACGTGATCGCCTTCAGCGGCCGGCAACTCCGCGAGAACAAGAACAGCGGCAAATACATCAACTCGCCGGAAACTCCGATTTTCAAAAAATCCCGGGTGTTCTTCGGGCTGGACCGCGCCAAGAAGCCGATTCTCAAGGAAAAGGCAGCGCTCTTGTGCGAAGGCCAGATCGATGCGATTTGCTGCCACGAGCTGGGAATCGAGCACGCCATCGCCACCTGCGGCACCGCCTGCACCCGCGAGCACGCCAGGCTGCTCAAGCGCTATACGAACGACGTGCTGGTTTGTTATGACGCCGATAATGCCGGACTCGCGGCAGCCGAGAAAGCCTATCGGGAACTGGTGCCGGAAGGTCTCGCCGTGCGCGTCGTGGAGATGCCCTCCGGGGATGATCCGGACACCTATCTGAAGGCGCATGGCGAGCAGGCGTTCCGGCAGCTGCTCGCAAACGCGAAGGAGTTTTTCGACTTCAAACTGGAACGCGCCAAGGCCGTCGGCAACCTCAGCTCCGCCGCGGGCCGGACCGCTGTCTTGAATGACTGCGCCGACTTGTTAGCGCTAATGACGGACTTCGCCTCCCGGGAAAACCAGCTCAACATCGTCGCGACCCACCTTCAAACCTCCACTGTGGCCCTGCGCGATGCGATCGCCCGCGCCAAGGCGCAGCCGAAGCGCGCTTACGGGGAGAAAACTCCGGGAGCGAACGAAGTGGCGCCGCCTGCGGAACCCACGCAGCTGCACCGGATCGTCGCGTTCCTGTGCCACCTCGCCCTGTCCTCGGGGCCGGCGCAGCGCTTTCTCGGCGAGCAGTTCGAAACGCTGCATGAGGCGAACCGCTGGTTAGAAGGCATTCCGCTGCTAGAGACGATCCTCGGCGCCGCGCCGGACCCCTCGTCGAACGCGGCGGTGAATATGTTCATCAGCGGTCTATCCGAGGCGGACCGGCTCGCGCTGGTGCATGAGACGTCGAGCCTGGAGGGAGTCTCGCTGGATGGAATGCAGGCCGCTGAGCAAGCCTTGTCGCTGCTGTCCAGCACGGTGCTGCAACGGCGCGATGCCGCGGTGAAGGCGGAGCTCAAGCAAGCGGGCCTCACCGCCGTGCGGATGGTGGAACTGCTCCACGAAGCCAAGGAAATCAGCAGCCTGCTACGCGGGATCAGCCAGCGCTCGGAATTCGACGACGAGCTTCCCGCTTCGACCTACCGCGAGAAGCTTCCGGCGTGGAAAACCGCGCGGAACGGCCCGAAGAAGCCCTAATACTGCCGGCCCGGCGCCTGCTGCGGCCGATTTTGGGACTACTTGGCCGGATCCGGGAGTCTTAATAGCTTTAAAAACCGTAATTTCCGGGTCATCTTACATCCAACGAAAG
>JAYWDF010000759.1:0-3851 GCA_043779985.1 Akkermansiaceae bacterium
CTCCTCAACCCGCCTATCTCCTGGCAGCGGACTCTCCCACTTTTTCCAAGGAGGTAGATCGCCTGATGGCTACGCATATATTGCGAGCGGTGGCGGTGCAGAAGCTAACCAGTTTATATCCCTCTACGCTTATCCAATGGTCGCCTACTTGGGAGAATCCCCTTTCATCCCTGAAACCAAGTATTACCTAAAACTTGATTTTCAAATCGCACGATGGTCCGGAATCTTAGGCGGGGTCCACAGCATGAAGCTGCTCAGCGACTTCCAAAAGGTTTGCGACCTCAAAATTGAGTTGTCTGCTGGTGTTACGGTTTCCTGCCCGCTGTATTCGCCACCCCCCCCTCCCGGACATCCGGCCACCCATTCGACCGTCACATGGTCCGACTTCGTTCTCACTGCGAAGAAGTGGTGGCAGTATGGGAAGGGGTCGCCCTTGTCGCCGGTGTGGGACGAGGACACTGGGGCCATGCTTTGAGGTTGACGTTCGCGGTGGGGGTGGTAGGAACTTCGCAGGGCGGGTGACAAAAGGTTAGTCGGGAGTCTCATACGCTCCTCTACTTGGTTCGATTCCAGGCCGCCCAACCAACCACCGGTCTTGCGTGCGGGACCAAGGGGAAACCCTCCCGCAGGCTCGGCCACCATTCTCGCCTCGTAAATATCCCGAGAACCTATCCCATGGAGGTTATGAAGCTATGCCCCGGCAGAGCAAAAATTGGGAAACCGGAGGATTTCAGCAATACCGGAAGCCCCGGAAATATGGGAATGCAATGGTTTCGACGTGAAGCACGAAACAGTCAGAAGCAAGCAGAGGTTGACCGGATGGCCTCTTAAAAAATCCGGTCACAAATCCAAATGGCAACAACGTCATCCGTGGCAGCTTCGGAACCCGCGCAATCTCGCAAGAGTTGCTCGCACTCCCAGCCTAAGCGAAACACGATCCGAGAAGCGCCCCGCTCCTTTCGGATTTTAAACCGGGGCAAAAACGGAACTCAGCGCCGAATAGACTGAGTGGTGGAGGCGAACCTTAACTGGTTCGCCCTATGGAACGGATCGCCGCCCGCAAGGGGAATGATCCTGAGCTTGGAGAAACTGACTGATAGACTTCACGGACTCGGGTTCGACTCCCGACATTTCCTCCACTTTCAGCCGTAACCAATCGGCATCAATAGGTCGCAGGTTCGAGTCCTGCCGGGTAGGCAAGCCGAAAGGATAAATCATCTTCCCGTAGCTCAGTTGGTAGAGCACAAAAGCCCGTCGCCCCGCCCGGCCCTGAAAGCCGAAGGGTGGCGGGTTTTAAGCGTCAAACGGTAATCCCGTAACCCCGCAGGATCGAGGCATGACCTTCCCTGTCATCTGCGAGCATCCGCAGAGCCAT
Organism: Akkermansiaceae bacterium; assembly: GCA_043779985.1. Classification (GTDB taxonomy): domain Bacteria; phylum Verrucomicrobiota; class Verrucomicrobiia; order Verrucomicrobiales; family Akkermansiaceae; genus Luteolibacter. Next base: position 1,376 of record JAYWDF010000759.1, read on the forward strand.
GAGTAGGCCGATGCGCTTCACGCGGAGTTCCTCGCGAGTCTCGCTATCGACGTTGCCATCCAGCACGGTTTCCGCTAGTTTGGACGCACGCGCTTCCACCTTGGCGGCGAATACTCGGAACGATGGGGAGTCGATGATTTCGTCAATCTCGCGGATCGCTTGGATGGACTTCTCGGTTTCCGCGCGGGCGGTGGCTTCGGCTTCGGTCATGGGAAAACAGGTGGATGGTAGTCAGATTGCCCCGCCAGATTACAGGTTGGGTGCTGATTGTCGAGGTGGGTTTGACGGTCCCGCCGGATTCACTGGCCCGGATGGTCCGACCAGCGGAACCTCCACCGGGATGAATAGCCTCTGCGGATCTGGGCACTGGAACTGTTTCGCCATTTCCACGAACTGCGTCACGATGGTCTGTTGAATCTGGAATGGGAAGCCGTAGAACTTCTCAACCAGTTCGATGATTCGTGCGTTCGACTCAATAACCTGCTCCCCGCGTCGGCGGGTGAGTAAGATCCGGGTGTTGATCTGCAAGTTCGCGATGTCGCCAGGGTTGATCTCGCGCATTTCGCTGGAGTCCTCGCCGCCTGATTCGCCGCTCTCAAAGTAGCGATAAACCTCCATCTGGTCCATGTTGGCGAACAGGATTTTGACCATCTTCTCAAGAGATTCGGAAATCCCCGGTTCGAGGTGCCCAAGGTAAAGCCCGAACAACTCTTGCCCGCTCTTCTCGATATTGCGGATACCGGTGGCTAGTTTTGTGGAGTCCATGCCGCTCACGTTGCCGTCGTTGGCATTGGCGATGCCGCTTTCGTTCATCATAAGCTGCATGAAGAACTCGATCATCTGCTGCAAGTCGTCGATCTTGTTGTCGTCGAGGAGGATCACACTAAGCGCATCTTCCGCCTTCGCTCCAGAATTGAGCGTGTAAGTCATCCCTCCGTTCATTTGAAGGTGCGGATTGGCCGCGCCCTCCTTGGTCTTGGATGGGTCCCAAAACGTCACCCGACCCATCTGACTACAAGCCAAGCTCTTGCGGTTCATCCATAGATCAATGATCTCCTGCGAGTTTTGAAACATTTCCATCGCTCCAATCCCATACCATCGCCCTTGCACTTCGTTGACTCGCACGACCGAAAACGGCCGCAATCCATCCGGCGTGATTTTTGCCTCATAGTCGTAGAAAATCGGCGTGCGGGTTTTCAGATCGAGCACAAGGAACACATCCTCCAGTAAGCCGTCGCCGTCCGCGTCATAGCGAAGGTGGAACTCCCCAATTTCAAGTATCGGCTGGGTCTGGTCGCTGTTCAGGCGACTCGCTGAAGCGTCATCCACCGCCCCGCTGTTCTGCGCGGAGTTGTTGTTGCCCGATGAGTTGCCGATCCTGCGGAGCATCTCCACGGCCCGACGGTTGGATTCCATGCGTTCCTCGGCGGTGGCGTCGAGCGGGATCGCCTTCTTCCACTCGTCGGCGAGTTCCATCACCGGCTTATCGTAGATGTGGATCACGCAGTCCGCTTCTTGGATGGATTCTGCTTCGAGGGGGCAAAGGAAGTCGCGGAATTGGATCACCTTCGCCTCCGGCCCTTTGTAGTGGACGATGCGGCGGGTGATCTTCTTGCTGACGTAAATCATTTCCGCCGGTTGCGGGGTCACTCCGTCGCGGTCAAGCATCATCAGTTCGCCGGGGATCATCACGCCGGGTTGCATCAGGTCTTCGGTGGAGTCGAGAATCCACTTGTCGGAGCGCATGATGTAGTCGCCATCCGCGCCAAGGATGTCGTATCCCATCGCGTCAACTAGCACCTCGGCGTCAGTCTTGTAGAACTGTTGGCGGTTCGCCCATGAAGTCTTGATGACCGCTTCGCCAAGGATGAACGCACGTTCGACGGCTTGCTCCTCGGTGCGCTGGAGTTTCGCCTGATCCATCTTCCAGCGTGAGTAGCGGTCGGTCTGGTCGGCTTTCACTCGGTCCATGGCTCCCACCGGGTAGGCGGAGAACCACGGAGAAGTAGCGAAGAAGTAGTTCACCGCGCGAGAAATCATCTGGCGGCAGATCCGGCGGGCGGCGGGAACAACGAGGTTCGTCTTGGCGAAGATCCCTCCAAGCAGGCCCACGCGCCAGCCCATGTCATTGCGGTAAGTCAGCTCATAAAGCGTCCGCTTGCCGATCCATGTCTCCTGCGGCGAGTTGATCCCAAGCGCGTCGCGGCCGGAAGCTCCGGGAGAATTATACCAACCTGATCCAGAACACACGTCGCGGCCCATCTGGCGCTCCAGCGTCTCCTTGCGCCTCATGGCGTGGGCAACTAGGTCCGCCTCTTGCTCGCGAGTTAGCGTGTAGGAAGTGGGAAATGGCATGATTGGCGAGTAGCCATCATCGTATTCCGGCGCCTCCCCCTCTTTGGGTTCGATGACGCGGGCGAATTGGTCGTTTTCGGTGTTCATTTGGTATTGGTTCTACTGAATTTGAACGCTAGGG
>JAYWDF010000760.1:0-10717 GCA_043779985.1 Akkermansiaceae bacterium
GACGGTTTCCTTGTCGAGGTCGTCCATCATCGCAAGGCCTAACGGATGAAGACGGGCCTCGGTGTAACGCATGGAAGCCGCGGAGTCGCCTTCCACGGAACCGAAGTTACCCTGGCCATCGATGAGCATTTCACGCATCGACCATGGCTGGCCCATGTTGACGAGCGTACCATAAATGGCCATGTCTCCGTGCGGGTGGAAGTTACCCATTGTTTCACCAACGATCTTGGCACATTTGACGTGGGGCTTGCCGGGACCGACGCCTAACTGGCGCATCGCATACAAAATGCGGCGTTGGGAGGGCTTGAGTCCGTCACGGACATCGGGCAGGGCGCGGGAGATAATCACCGACATCGAGTATTCCAAGAAGGACTTGGAGAGTTCCTCGGCGACGTTGATCGGTTTAATGTTAGCTTCAGACATCGTATCAAAAAAGGGTCAGGAATCTAAGGGAAAGTTACACGTCGAGATTGCGCACGTTCAGTGCGTTATCTTCGATGAATCGCTTGCGGGGCTCGACGACGTCGCCCATGAGGACGTCGAACATCTTGTCAGCTTCGACCGCGTTGTCCTCATCGAGGCGGACGCGGAGGAACTGGCGGACTTCAGGGTCCATCGTCGTTTCGAAGAGCTGCTTGGCGTTCATTTCACCCAGTCCCTTGAAGCGCTTGATCTGCACACCGCGACTGGCGATCTCGAGGACTTTCGCCAGGATCTCGGGGACGGCGAAGACGGGTGTCATCTTTTGTTTTTCGCCGTCACCTTCGATGATTTCGAAAATCGGCGTGTCGTCATTGAAGAAAACCGCGGTGTCGATGCCGCACTCGGTAAGGCGGGAAAAGATGCGGGCGATGGCATGGGACTCATGGAGTTCATGGAGATTGGCCCGCCGCGAGGGACCGGTGTGGGCGGCGACCTCCTCTTCCGTTAGGATTTCATCGAAGAGGCGGAGGTCACGGTTTTCCGCCGCGAAGGCGCGCAGATCCGCTTCCTTTGGGAAGTAGGTGAGGACTTCGTCATTTCCCGTGCGGATGCGAACCATGAACTCGGGCAGGATACCGTTGTGGCGGGCAGCGAGGTAGTTTTTGAAATTGCCGCCATTGCCCTCGATGGAACTGGAGAAGCGGGAGAGCGAGGAAAGGTTCTCAAGAACGATCTTGAGCTCTTCCGCGGTGAAGCTACGGGATTGATCGTAGGTGCGTAGGACGACTTCGCCGGCACCGAGATCGATGAGGATGCGGTTGAGCTGGTCGTTGTCCTGCACGTATTCCTGGCGCTTTTTCCGGCTGACCAGATAGAGCGGCGGCTGGGCGATGTAGAGGTAGCCACTCTTGACCAAAGCCGGCATGTGGCGGCAGAAAAACGTGAGCAACAAGGTGCGGATGTGCGAGCCGTCCACATCGGCATCGGTCATGATGACGATTTTATGATAGCGGACCTTTTCAATATTGAAGGAGCCCTCCACTTCGCCATCGCCGATGCCGGCACCGATCGCGGTGATCATGGATTGGATTTCCTTGTTCTGAAGTGCGCGGTGGAGACGGGATTTCTCAACGTTGATGAGTTTTCCACGGAGCGGGAGAATAGCTTGTGTCCGCCGGTCGCGGCCTTGCTTGGCGGAACCACCGGCGGAGTCTCCTTCGACAATATAAAGCTCGGATTTAGCGGGATCGCGCTCGGAGCAGTCAGCGAGCTTTCCTGGCAAGCCACCACCGAAAAGGGCGGACTTGCGGACGGTTTCCCGCGCTTTGCGAGCAGCCTCGCGGGCGCGGGCGGCGTTGATGGACTTCTCGATGACGCGCTTGGCCAGTGCCGGGTTCTCGTCGAAGAACTGCATCAGCCCTTCATAAACGATGGAGGAAATGACCCCCTCTATCTCGCCGTTGACGAGCTTGTCCTTGGTTTGGGAACTGAAGCGCGGGTTTGGCATTTTCACCGAGATGATCGCGATCAGACCTTCGCGGCAGTCATCGCCGGTTAGTGCGGGATCCTTATCCTTGAGAATTTTGTTAGCCTTGGCGTATTGGTTGATGCCGCGGGTCAAAGCGGTGCGGAAGCCGGTAAGGTGGGTGCCGCCGTCGCCGTTAGGGATGGAGTTGGCGAAGCAGAGGATCTGGTCGTTGTAGGAGTCGTTGTATTGGAAAACCACGTCGGCGAAAACATCGTCCGAGGTCTTCTTGCCGTCGTAGTCGATTTCAATCGAGCGCTTGCCGTGAAGGATGATCGGCTCGTCGTGAATGAGTGTTTTGTTTTCACCCAGCTGGGCGACGAATTCCTCGATGCCCTTCGCGTAGAAGAACGTCGTCTTCTTCGCGGATTCGGGGCGCTCGTCCTCGAGGTCGATGGTTAAGCCGGGATTGAGGAACGCGAGCTCGCGTAGGCGGGTGGAGAGCCGGTCGAATTTGAACTCGATGGTATCGACGAAGATGGTGGCATCCGGAAAGAAGGTGATCATCGTGCCGGTCTTGCCGGGATCGACTTCGCCAATCACGTGCAGAGGCTGGGTCGTCTTTCCGCGTTCGAAACAGATCAAGTGAACTTTGCCATTCCGCATGATTTCCGCCTTGAACCAATCCGATAGAGCGTTGACGCACTTCGCGCCCACGCCGTGCAGGCCGCCGGAGTATTTGTAGGCACCCTGGCCGAACTTGCCGCCGGCGTGGAGATTTGTCAGAACGAGTTCGACAGCGGGCATGCCGAATTTCTGGTGCATATCAACGGGAATGCCGCGCCCGTTGTCAGCGACAGAAACCGAGCCATCGACATGGATGGCAACCTTGATCCGGCTGCAATAACCGGCGAGGTGTTCGTCGATCGAGTTGTCCAAAACCTCGAAAACGCAATGATGGAGCCCCCGCTCATCCGGATCGCCGATATACATGCCCGGGCGCTTTCGGACCGCATCAAGCCCTTCGAGCTTGTCGATTTGAGCGGCATCATAAACCTGTGCTGCGGCAACCTGTGTTTCGGCTTTCTGTGGATCGTTCGGAGTCTCAGACATAGTGCGACCAGAGGGTCTAAAATCCCGCCCACGGAGACAAGGAACTTCGTCAAAAAACTCTGCTTTTTTCAGCCTCACAGAATCAATCGCAAGCCACTCACAACCAATTGATTAAGATTGAATTATTTTTGAATCCAGTCCTTCAAAAACCAAGTCACCACCAAGCAGGCGCAAAAGGCCAATATAAACATCGTGATGACCCGCAGAGTCTTCGCCAATTCCCTCCGATCGGAGTATTCGTGGTCCACTGCGGTGTCGCCAACAATCCGACCTTTGCGTTGTCTGCTAGAAGTTTGCACAGAGGAGTGGGGGACCCCGCCCGTGGAATTTCCAACAGGCACTTTCACCCCAGACGCGAGCTCTGGGGGCTCTGGGGTGCCGGGGGCGGTGATCATTGCCCCACAGGAGGGACAGGGCCCGCTGACCGCTCCAAGTCGTGCGCTCACCGACAATTGCAGCCCACACCGCTGACAGGGGAAAATCCGGAGCTCTCGGGGATGTGCTGGAGTCAACACGACTGATCGATAACAGACTTGCGGCCGAACTCAAGCGGGAAGATCATTCACGAAAGCCTCATGCATTCATCCCAAGGCACTCGAGCTGCCACTTGAGTAGAACATCGCCTGGCTGGGCGTCCCCTGCTGCGAGGGACTCCAGCACCGCGCGCGGCGCGATCAAGGAACCTTCGATGTCCAGCTTCGCGGCGGCATGCTCGCGGGCTTTGATTAGGGCATCGACTTTTGATTCAAAATCGCGATCGCGCTTACGCCGCTTGCCGCTCGGTCGCTCGGGCCACTCCGATTCGGCAAGCTCTTCGGCAGAAGTCAGGGCCGCGCGGAAGCGCTTGGCGCGATCCGGGCGGAAATGGCTCGGCAAGGAAATGGTTTTATTCGCGTCCAGATCAAGGCTCCATTCCAGCAGCTGGCGATTGGGCGCCACCATGAACGAAGGGCGATCCCAAGCTTTCGCCTCGCCGTCTCGCCAATGCCACAAGGCGCGCAGGCAGGCCAAGCCATAGGGTTCAAGTTTTCCCGAACCCTGGACACGCCAGCTTTCCTCTTTCGAGTCGTCCCGGTCCAAGACCCGTTGCCGGGCGGCAAGACAGCTTTCTTCAAACCACTCGTAGCGCCCCTTCTCCTTGAGCGCGGCGACAATCATGTCCCCCATTTCCAAAAGGTAGTGCACATCGTTGAGCGCATATTCGACCATCTTGGGCGACAAGGGGCGCTTCCCCCAATCTGCTTTCTGGGATGACTTCGAGAGGTCCACGCCGAAGTAGTTGCTGACGAGGTCACCGAGCCCGAATCGGCGCACGCCCAGCAGTCTCGCCCCGATCTGAGTGTCATAGACCACCGCCGGAAGTGCTCCGAACTGTCTCTTGAACATGGTCATGTCGTAGTCGGCGCCATGCATCCAAACGGTGGCCACGGAAAGGTATTCCCCTAACGGCGATAGATTCTCGATGGCGAGTGGATCAATCAGGACGCATTGCCCACGATCTGCAAACTGAATCAAACACAACGACTCGCGGTAGCGGTGCAAACTATCGGCCTCGGTGTCGATTGCACAAACGGGCTGGGCGGAACCTTGGCGGCTGGATTGCAGATGGCTGACAAGCCGCTCGGTTGTATCGATCATGTCTTGGCTCATCATCCGGCAGGCCGGTAGGAAAATCGCGGCGGCCAGAAGCCCTGACTAACCGCGAGGTGGAAACGACGTCAACAAGTTAAGGCGCTAGAGTGATTTTTGTCCGGAAGAGATGCGTTGCAGTGCCAGGGGGCAGGATTTGCGCGCCGGTTCCATTGACGATCTTGCTTTCCAGCTTGATGGAAGCCGCCGTGTCGGTGAGGGTCCAATTCGCGTCGGTGGCCATGTCCACCCAAGTCACACCGAGGTCCGTGCTGCGCTGGAGCGTATAAATCACTGCTGGAGTCATGCCGCCCCCTTTCACCACGGTGAAACCATAGTAAGCCGGGGTGATGATCACTGGAATAAGATCGGTTGAAAACACGGCTGGGACGGCCCGCGGGACGGGACCGATGGGCTTGCTGGTAGGATCCTGCGCACGGGTGTTGAGCGCCCACTCGGTGAGATTGTTGAATCCATCGGCATCAAAGTCTTGAAGATAGGCCACATTGGTCGTCTTCTTGCCGAAACTCAAACTGGCGTATTCGCTGTAGCGATTGGAGAAAACCACCGGGATCTGGAACTTCCGCGTGGAGTAATCATAATTCACGCCACCGGCAGCGTAGTTGCGGACCAACTCGAGTTCGGCGATTGCCGTTGAACCGCCCTTGAAAATCGGCGGAAGGCTGAAGGAAGTGACGAACGGGCTGGCAAGCAGGACCCGGGGATCGGCACCACTCACGAACATCGGAAAGAACGACGCCGGACTCTCTCCGGCCGGATTGGTGTAAGTCACCTCGGATTGCGGATCAGCAGGATCGCTCAAATAACGCAGTGAGAAATACAGCCTGTCTGTGACGGCGCTTGCCGTCTGCGAAGTGATTCCCGACCACTTGATCGTGTTCGGGTTGCGATAGCTCAATTGCAAGAATCCGTTCGCATCAAAACCACTGGTCGTGGTGAATTTTACCCCGGAAGCACGGTTGTTGAGCTTGGCATAGCCTTCAGGCATGGTGCGGACGGCTGCGGACACCACCACCACGAGATTCGGGCTGCCCAATTTCGGAAACTTGAAGTAGTAGGAACCCGGAACCACATCGCTGTTGAACAACCCCAACTGGGTTGCGTCGTAACTCTTGGTGTAGGAGTAGCCAGCCACCTTGTATTCCTGAATGTCAGTGGTGGTTAGATTGTAATACATTGCGAAGCCACCATCGGAGAATCCAAACAGGGGCCTTGGCAGGCTGGATGCCGGCGCAGCGTAAAGATAAGCCAGATCCGGGCGACCCGGCTCGATGATGTAGGCGGGCACGATCGAAACTTCGGAGAAATAAGGCGTAGCCAAGGCCGCACCGCCGAACTCACCGAGCGTTAAATACCCGGTCGCACCAAGCGGGCAAGGATCCAGTGGAATGTTCGGCCTCCAGTACTTAGCGCGGGCACAGCCGGGTTGATAGACGCCCTGTCCATCGGACAGGAAAACACCGAAGGAGCCTCCCCGGAATGCCGAAGCAGCCGTCGCGCTCTGGCGATATTCCTTCTGAGTCCCCATCGTGAATTTAACGATTTGGGCCCCAGCAGGCAGTGAGGCCGCAGCAAGGAGGGCTGTGACAAGCGGAAAAGAAAGGTTTTTGATAGCAATCACGGTTGAAGGATGGGCGGGATGGAATGAGCTGACAAGGGGAAATTCGGAGATTTTTAAAAAAAATCAAATACCCTGTAACCACAGAGCCATTAGGCGACTTGAAACGCCGCCGCCTGCTCGGGAGTCAACTCAATGACCTGCCAAGGCAGACCGTAGACGTTCAAATCCGCCATGAAGCCATCTGGGTCCATTTGTTCGATGTTCCAAACCCCGGGCTTGCGCCAGGGTTGCGCGAAAATTTGCTTTGCTCCGATCATCGCCGGGACACCCGTGGTGTAGGAAATGGCTTGCGACCCGACTTCGGCGAAGCAGGCCTCGTGATCGCAGATATTGTAAATGTAGATGGCCTTGGCATTTCCGTCCTTGATGCCGGTGATGACGTTGCCGATGCAGGTGCGCCCCTTGGTCGACTGGCCGAGGTCGCCGGGATTGGGCAGCACCGCCTTAAGAAACTGCAGCGGGACGATTTCCACACCTTGATACATCACGGGATCGATCCGGGTCATGCCGACGTTCTGGAGCACCTCGAGGTGCTTCAAGTAGTTGAGGGAAAATGACATCCAGAACTGTGCGCGGCGGATCGTCGGGATGTGTTTGACGAGGGACTCCAGCTCCTCGTGATACATCCGGTAGATTTCATAGGTACCGACGCCATCCGGACAGGTGAACTCCTGGTGCTTGGACATCGGCGGCGTTTCGACGAAACCCCCGTTTTCAAAATGCCTGCACTCGGCGGTGACCTCGCGGATGTTGATTTCCGGGTTGAAATTCGTGGCAAAGGCCTTGCCGTGGTTACCGCCGTTCACGTCGATGATGTCGAGCGTGTGGATTTCGTCGAAATGGTGTTTTAGGGCCCAAGCGGTGAACACATTGGTCACGCCGGGATCGAAGCCGGAGCCAAGCAGCGCGCAGAGACCGGCTTTCTCAAAGCGTTCCTGATACGCCCATTGCCAAGAATACTCGAATTTCGCGACATCCAGCGGCTCGTAGTTCGCGGTGTCCATGTAGTCGCAGCCGGCGAGAAGGCAGGCGTCCATCAGGTTGAGGTCTTGATAGGGCAGTGCGACGTTGATCAGCAGCTTGGCCCCGGTCTTGCGGATGAGCTCGGCGGTTTCCTCGGCGTTGTCCGCATCCACCTTGGCGGTGGCGATGGTGCGACCGGTGCGCTTTTTCACTTCTTCGGCGATGGCATCGCACTTTGAAAGAGTTCGTGAGGCTAAGGTGATTTCCCCGAAGAGCTCGGGAACCATGGCGCATTTGTGAGCGACGACGCTGCCGACCCCGCCGGCTCCGATGATGAGAACTTTGTTCATGATGAGAAGAGGCACAAGGGTTGAGAGAATCCCGGCCCGCTGGCAAGGAATTCCCCATGCCCTTTGAAGATCTTTGCGCGAATTTTCCGACAAGTTTTGGTTCGCATGGCGTTTTCATCCCTGAAAGGCTAGCGCCAGACGCAAAATTCACCGCTCTCCATGAAAATCAATCATCCATCCACCAACTTCCGCCGCAGTGCAGGCTTCACCCTGCTTGAAATGGTCATCGTCCTCGGCATCATCGCCATGATCCTCGGGGGCGCCATCTTCGCCATGCGCGGGATCGGTGATGCGGCCAAGCTCCGCCAAGTGGAGGCCGACTTCAAAAGCTTCGAGAGTTCGATGGCCATGTACAAGCTCAACGCCGGGTCCTTCCCGACGACCCAACAAGGCCTCAAGGCCCTCCAAGACAAACCTACCAGCACGCCCGTGCCACGCCGCTGGGTGCAGGTCATGAGCAAGATCCCGGCAGACCCTTGGGGTGCGGATTATGGCTATCGCTTCCCCGGCAAGAAACGGGCTAACGATTTCGAAATGTTCAGCAAAGGCCCCGACGGCTTGGAAAACACCCCCGATGATCTCAGCAGTCAGGACGACTAAGCCACGCCAGGGCTTTACGCTCATCGAGATCGTGATGGTCCTCGCCATCGCAGCCATCATCATGGGTGGCGCGGTGGGCTTGATGATTTACTCGTCGGACGAGCGGAATCTGCGCAATGCCTCGGGGGAAATCGAACTGCTTGCCAAGCGTGCCCGCACCATCGCGATTCTCCACCAGACACCCTATGCGCTCGAATTCCGCGAAGGAATCGTCCGCCTGCTGCCGCTTGCCCAAGCCGGCCAAAGCGAGAAAAAATCCCCTTCTACCAAACGCAGCGACCCTCAGCCCGTGGCGGAACCGACTGATGAAAACCGGCAACTTGCCCTCGAAGACGGCATGGCAGTCTCCATCCGCCACTGGAATTCCGAGGAGTGGCTCGGAACCGTCAAAAACACCACCCACGTCTGGCGCTTCGATCCCGACGGCCTCTGCGAGCCCATTTCCGTCCGCCTTACGCTCAACAACAGCTGGTCCGAAGACACCTACCACCCGCTCACCGCCACCATCCGCGAAAGCCAACTCGAAGCCCGATGACCTGTCCTGCCCGTCCCACCAAACGCGGATTCCTTCTCTTGGAGATGGTTCTCGCGCTGGCGGTATTTGGCATCGCCGCCACCGGATTCGCCGTGGCGCTGCATAAAATGGCACAAGTCGCCGGCCTCGCCCAGCGCGAGTTGCGGATCACCCGCATTCTGGACAGCGCGCTCGACGAGACGCTCTCGATCCCCGTTCTCGAAGAAGGCGTCACCAACTCGGTCACCGGCGAGCCCGGCAGCCAGATCGAGCTCAACACCACCATCAAGATCCTCGACAAACTCGAAAACGAAGACGGCCAACCGCTCCAGGAAATGTATTCCATCCAGGTCGACGCCAAGTGGTTCGACAACAGCGAGTGGCAGGAACGCTCCGTGGAAACCTGGCGCTACGGCCGCATGTATCAGCCATGATCATCCACCCCGTCAGACCCCGCAACCGAGGCTTCACGCTGCTAGAGCTCGTGATCGCCATGGGCTTGCTCGCGATCCTCGTCGGCATGGTTTTCGGCACCGCCCGCACCTCGTTGGCACTGGGAAATACCATCGTGGAAACGCAGAATGAGGAAATGCTGCATCAGGCGTTTTTCGAGCTCCTGAGCCAGCGCTTTTCATCCCTACCCGGAAATACCCGCTTCGACGTCAAAGTCCAGGACTCCGGCTCCCATTACATTTCCGATCTCACCCTGCAGAACGTCCCGCTCAGCTTCACCTGGGGCGGCCAAGCCCGCATCGCCAAAGCCGTCCAGCTCAGCACTGTGAAAAAGCGCAGCGGCTACCTCGACATCGTCCTCAAGTATTACGAAAACGAAGTCCTCGCCGACTCCGCATCCGCCTTCAAGACCACTGCTGGCGACGAGAAGCCCTTCGCCGAAATCGTCCTCCTCACCGATGTCGCCTACTTTGAATGGCGCTTCCTCGACGGCCGCTCCATGGAGTGGCAATACGATTGGGACCTCCAAGGCCGCCTGCCCTTGCAAATCGAGCTCACCCTCGCAATCGGCGCCAAGGGCGAGGAAATCCGCCAAATCTTCTGGGTCCCCCCGAAACAAAATCCCGAGGTCCTGATGCGCCAAATGCAGCAAAGCGGCGGCACCGGTGCCACCACCGGTGGCGGTGGCGCAGGCGGTGGCGCTCCCGTTCCCGGCGGCGGCGGTGGCCCTCCTGGTGGCGGCGGCCGTATCCCTCCGATCCAGATTCCCCAACCATGACCTCCCACCTCGTCAGCATCCGCAGGTCCCGCGGCGCAGCCCTCATGGCCGTGCTGTGGCTCATCGCGATTCTCTCGATGGCCTGCATGGCGACCCTGCGCGTGATCTCCTTCGACATGGAACTCGCCTCCGCCAAAGTCCACGGCTCACGCGCCCGCCAAGTCGCGGAAATGGGTATCGCCATCGGCTCGAACCCTGTCGTGAAACGCTCCGATCCGATGCTCCACCACCTCAACGAAGAAACCAGCGAGGGCTACGAGGTGAAAGTCATTTCCGAAGGCGGCCGCTTCAATATCAACGCCCTCATCATGCAAGGGGACAAGGCCCTGCTCAAATCCATGTTTGTCGACTGGGGCCTCGAGCTCGACGCCGCCCAGGAAGTCGCCGATGCCCTCACCGACTGGATCGACGCCGACGACGACGAACAACTCAACGGCGCCGAGAAAAAATATTACGAAAAGGAAGGCCGCATCAACCAACCCTTCAACCGTCCCTTTTATGACATCAACGAAGTCAGCCTCGTCCGCGGCATGAACCTCGTCGAAGCCGTCCGCCCGGATTGGCGGAACTGGTTCACCATCTGGAGCGGCGGCGCGCTCGATCTCAATGAAGCGCCTGCCGAGCTAATCGCCGCCGCTGCGGAAATCACCGTCGAGCAAGCCAACATCATCCCCGAAACCGTCCGCGGCACCGACGGCCTCCGCGACACCATCGACGATGCGCCTTTTAAAGATGCCGCCACCGCGCTTGATCTTTTGGGAATTGACACAGAAGGTCGCCCCGACAT
>JAYWDF010000761.1:0-10711 GCA_043779985.1 Akkermansiaceae bacterium
ATTCCAGCAGGAAGCTTGGAAAGATGCGATTCATGAAAATTTCACACCTTCTTCATTCCCAAGTGACTCAGGTTTGTTAGCGTCAGCATGAATCTAAGAAGGAATCCATGGAAAACGCCACCGAAACGGAAGTCTCCGATGCAGCCAAACACCTCCGCTCGCTCTGCAGCGGCCTAAACCAAGTCCTCTTCGGCCAAGAGGAACTCATCGACCTCGTGATCACCGGCGTGCTTGCCCGGGGGCATATTTTGCTCGAAGGCCTGCCAGGGCTGGGAAAAACAGAACTGGTCAAGGGACTCTCCAAGCTCCTGATGCTCGGCACCAAGCGGGTCCAGTTCACGCCCGACCTCCTTCCCGGGGACATCACGGGAAATCCCGTGCTGCAGGAGATTGATGGCCGCCGCGAGTTTGTCTTCCAGCCGGGGCCACTCTTCACGAACATCGTGCTGGCCGACGAAATCAACCGCGCCTCGCCCAAGACCCAGTCCGCCCTCCTCGAGGCGATGCAAGAGCGCCGCGTCACCGTTCTCGGAAAGACCCATGATTTGCCGAAGCCGTTCTTCGTTCTCGCGACACAAAACCCGATCGAGCTCGAAGGCACCTATCCCCTGCCGGAAGCCCAGCTCGACCGCTTCCTGTTCAAACTTGAAGTCACCCGCAACGACGTCGCCACGCTCCAGCGGATCGTCTCCCAGCGCGAACTCGGCACCGACCCGCAAGTGGATCCGGTCATGAGCGCGGAAACCCTCGACACCCTGCTGGAACTGGTGCGCCGGATCTATTTGCCGGATGTGGTGGCGAACTACATCGCCCGCCTCGTCGACGCCAGCCACCCCGGCCAGTCCGCCGCCTCCCGCGGCATTCGCTACGGAGCCAGCCCGCGCGCCGCGCTCGCCCTCGCCTCCGGAGCCAAGGCCCGCGCCCTGATGCAGGAACGGACGAACGCCAGCTTCGAGGACGTGAAAGCCATCGCCCCCGCAGTACTTCGCCACCGGATTGTGCTCGACTACAACGCCCGCGTCGAAGGCCAGACGACCAATGACATTGTGCGCGCCCTGCTGGAGGAAGTGCCGTTCCAAGCCACCGCAACGCCGAAAATCCTCGCGCCGGCGGGTCCTAACCGCCAAGCCTAACCCTGAAATCCATGCTCCGATACCTACTCTTCCTCGCACTCGCCTTGCAGGTTTCCGCCCAGGAAACGATGATTCGCGAAGTCTTCGATCCGGCGACCGATACCCATGTCGAGGTACTCGCCCTCTTCAGCAAACCCTCGCCCGGCGGCTACTTCCCGGTGCGGGTGAAGATCGCTAACAATCTCCGCGGTGACCGCACCATCCAGCTCGATTTCGACAGCAAGGCGACCTACAGCGACGAGCTGCAGACCGCCTCCTCCTTCGCCTTCACCGCTGCCGCAGGCAAGACCGTCACCCGCGATATCCTGGTGCCGATTTGCCCGCCACACGAGGGTTATGGAAGCTCGGTCAATATCACAGCAAAACTCAGCGGATCATTGGGCAACGGCGTGAACTCGATTCAATCCTCCACCGACGCCAACCAGCCCGTGGTGCTTCTCAGCGAAGCGCTTTTCACCCCGAACGCTTCCACCCTCGACAGTGAAATCCGCACCAAATTCAGCGGCTCCAGCCGCAGTGGCTCGGGTGAGTTCGCCGCCAAGTTCGATCCCAAACAAGTCCCCGACGACTGGCTGGCGTTTTCCGGCTACGACAGCGTAATCATGACCGATACCGACTGGTCGAACATCCCTCCCGGCGGGCGCAATGCCATCCTCTCATGGAATCGGCTCGGTGGGCAGTTAGTCATCTACTCGTCAGGCTCCTCGACAGCAGCCGAGTTAGGCCTGCCGGCTGCGGAAACCAGCTTCGGCACCATCGTGATCCAGTCGATCCCATCAAGCCTCAAGCTGAATGCGCCCGAGGTTGTGAAACTCGTCACCCGCAGTCCCGCCAAGCCGCAACAGGTGTCGCTCGGGAAGGATTTTCAACACGCATGGCCGCTCCAGATTCATTTCGGCGCACAAGAGTTCCGCTACGCGCTCTTCGTCATCGTTCTGATTATTTTCGGCATTCTCGTCGGACCGGTGAATCTCTTTGTTTTTGCGAAATCCGGCCAACGTCACAAGCTGTTCATCACCACCCCGCTGATCTCGCTGGCCGCAAGCCTCGTGCTCATCGCCCTGATCATCGTCCAAGACGGATTCGGCGGCAACGGCATGCGCCGGATCCTCATGGAAGTTCGCCCGGACAGCGGTGTGAACGCCGCCTATCTCCATCAGGAACAATTCTGCCGCACCGGCGTGCTCACCCGCTCGAATTTCACCATCACCACCCCCTGCAAGCTTCAGCCCGTGGCCATCGCCGCCAGCCGCTGGGCCCGCTACACCGATGGCTCCGGCTCCAAGGGCACCTTCAACCTCCAGCCGGCGGATGGAAAACTCCAAGCTTCCGGCGATTGGTTCCAAAGTCGGTCCGAGCACGGCCACGTCCTCTCAGCCGTCGTCTCCACCCGCGGGCGGATCGAAAAAACCGACACTCCCGACACCTACCTCTCGACCTTCGAGTTCCCCATCGACACCCTCTTCTACCTCGACGAGGCAAAACAATGGCACCGTGCTGACAACATCACCGCAGGCAAGCGCTTCACGCTCACCCCGGTCGATGCCTCCATGGCCCTCCCCGCCCTAACGACCGAGGCCAACGCCTACGCCAACCGCAACAAACAGTTCCTCCTGGGTGCAATGAACCGCCCCGGCCACTTCGTTGCCATCACCCCACACGCCCCCGGTATCGACACCAACCCCGGCATCCACTGGAAGGAAACCCACACCGTCATCACCGGCCCGGTGATGTAAAAAAACGCTGAAAACTGAAAAGCGGAAATCTCCTACACCTCTTCCCCTTCATTTCAGCTTTTCAGAATCTCAGCATCTACCAACTCCACCACTCTATTTCAGCCTTTCAGTTTTCAGCTTTTCAGCATCAACCACCCAATGTCCGCCCTCAAGATCAACAATCTCTACCGTTACTTCGGTAATCTCCAGGCCGTCAACGGCGTTACCTTCGAGATTCCACACGGTTCCGTCTGCGGTTTCGTCGGTGCTAACGGTGCCGGAAAGACCACCACCATGCGGATCCTCGCGACACTGGACTACCCCACGCTTGGCTCCGCCGAAGTCTGCGGCATCAATGTGGTCCACCATCCCACGGAGGTTAGAAGACTCATCGGCTGGATGCCCGACCATTTCGGAAATTACGAACACATGACCGTGCTCGAGTATCTGGATTTCTATGCCCGTGCGCTCGGTTACAAAGGCAAGGAACGCCGCCAGCGCATCCAGGAAGTCATGGACTTCACCGACCTCGTGCCGCTCGCGGAACGCTTTTCCAACAAGCTCTCCAAAGGCATGACCCAGCGTCTCGGCCTCGGTCGCGCGCTGCTCCACGACCCCCAAGTCCTGATCATGGACGAGCCAGCCGCCGGCCTCGATCCCAAAGCCCGGGTGGAGCTCAAGCACCTCATCCGGGTCTTGGCCAAAGAGGGAAAAACCATTTTCATCTCCTCTCACATCCTCTCCGAGCTCGGCGAGATGTGCGATTCCCTGCTCTTCATCAACAACGGCCGCATCGTCCACCACGGCGATTCCGAGACCCTCCGCCGCGGCTCCGACACCCTCGGCGGCGTGCTTTACGACGTGCAGGTCGATGGCAAACCGGACTTGGTTTCCGACTGGTGCGTGCTCCAACCGAACGTCGAGTTCCTTGAAGCCCGCAAACTCGGAGGCCGCATCCGCATCGATACCGAAGACCCCACCAAAGCCGCGGACGTGCTCGCCCGCATGGTCAAGGACGGCCTGCGCATCACCGAGTTCCACCGCGAGCAGCGCAACCTTGAAGACGCCTTCATCGACATCATCGGCCGCCTCGACTCCGGTCAGCCCGCCATGCCACCACCACTGCCAGTGGATTCTCAAATCTAAAATTTCCAATCTCAAATCCACGATGTCCCTCACCCATCTCACCGATTTCCCGGACAAGCTCTCGCCGATGCTTGTCAAAGAGCTGCGACAAGGCTTGCGCGCCCGCAGCTTCACGATGCTGTTTTTGATTTTCCAACTTCTGCTAGGCTTCATCCTGCTTTCCGCGGGTGCAGCATCCAGCTCCGAGGGAGCCGGGTCATTCGCATCGGGAGTCATTTTCACCATGTTCTCCATTGCCGTGCTCTTCATCCAGCCGATGCGCGGCGTGACCGCCCTCTCGGCGGAAATCACCGGCAACACCATCGAAATGATGGTCCTCACCCGCTTGAGTGCCTCGCGCATCGTCTTCGGAAAATGGATCGCCATCGTCAGTCAGTCGGCGCTCATACTGATTACCATCATCCCCTATCTCATCCTCCGATACTTCTTCGGCGGAATGATCCTGATCGGTGAAATGGTTTTCCTAACACTAATTTTCCTCACATCCATGGCGCTCACCGCGGTGATGGTCGGCTTCTCGGGAACGAACGCTAAATTGGCTAGGGTTCTCCCGATCCTCGGATTTGTATTCCTCCTGCAAGCCATCCCCGCCTTCCTGTTCCGCGGTGGCTTCAACAACTTCATGAGTTACTGCGCGCTCACCGACTGGGAGTCGCGCGTCGGCATCCTCTCCTACGTGGGCTTCATCACATACCTTGGCTGGTGTGCGCTCTCCCACGGCATCTCCGTCATCGCACCGGCGGCCGAGAACCACTCGACCATCCGCCGCTGGATTGCCCTCGGCCTGACCTGCATCGCGGTCGCCGTGGGATTTCATCACTCGGTCGATCCACGGGTGATGCCGGTGATTTTGGGGATCATTCTAGCACCTGCGGTGATCACCGCACTGACCGAACCTTCCATTCTCCTGCCGCCGATCTGCAAGCCCTTCCTGAAACGCGGTGTCGCGGGCAGAGTCGCGAGCCTGTTTCTGTTTCCCGGCTGGCCCGCCGGCATTTTCTACACCACTCTACTTCTCGCCATCAGTGGCGCGGGGATCCTGCTTGCCATCCGTTCGAAGTCGGGTTCCAGCTACGAGATAGAACTAACGATCGTCTGCCTCTCACTCACCGGCGGCGTCTTGCTCCCGGCGCTACTCGCCGCAAATTTCAGCAAACAGGAAAGCAAGCGCTTCACCAATTTCGTCATCTTCCTCCTAACATTGATCATTCTGACCATCATTCCTGCGATCTTTGCAAACATGAACCACCACGAGAATTATCTCTGGCTCTTCATCTGGAATCCACTGATTTTCCTGACGATGGTCGATGAAAGCGGGTTCGTAAAAAGCCAACTCCTCACCGCGGCGATGATTGTCGATTTCATCATTCTCGCGCTGTTGCTCCTCACCGCCGGCATCGCCTTCCGGGGCTATCGACACATTCTCCAAGAAGCCGAAGCTGAACTCGTCAATGCCACCGCCCCGGGTCCTGCCATGATCACTCCATGAATATCGCGTCGCTCCAGCAGTGTCATTCCCGCGCCCTCGCGGCGTCGGGACGCCTGCGGCTGCCCTTGCGCTCGCGCGTCTGGCGCGGCCAAGCAGGCGAATTCACCGGCGGCGGCACCGGTTCTTCGATGGATTTCCAAGACCACCGCGCCTACTCGCCGGGCGACGATCCACGCCATATCAATTGGCAGGCCTACGCCCGCACCGGCAGCTACACAATGAAGCTCTTCCGCGAGGAGGTGCGGCCGGTGGTGGACCTGATCCTCGATGCTTCGGAGTCGATGTTTTTCGATCAACAAAAAGCCGCACGCACGGCCGAGTTGTTCTATCTGATCGCCGAGAGCTCGCAAGCCGCCGGAGCTTCGATTGCCATCCACGCCGTGCGGGGTGATGCCACCCGCACGCTCGATCCCGCCACCTTGCGAACCCATACATGGCTTGAAACCGCGCGCGCGCTGCCTGCCAGCGACTCGGCCAAAGCTCCGGACCTCACCCGCCTGCCACTCCGTGCGAATGCCATCCGCGTTTTTCTATCCGACCTATTGTTCGCCGGCGATCCCGACCCGATCCTTCGCCACCTCGGACAACGTCACGGCAGCGTCGTGATTTTGTCGCCCTTCCTCGAATCCGAAGCCCGCCCGGTCTGGTCGGGAAATTACGAATTCATCGACCCCGAGCGGAATTCCCATCACCCACACCGCATCGAGCCCGCCACGCTCCGCCGCTATCAGGAAGCCTACGTCAATCACTTCGACGTCTGGAAACAACACGCCCGCCGCCACCAAACCGCCCTCGCCCGCATCCCCGCGGAGGAGGATTTCGCCACCGCCCTCTTCCGCGAAGCCGTCCCTGCCGGGGCTTTGGAGGCTGTTTGACAGAATCATTTTTGACAGAATCATTTGGAATATGCCGATTGAGTGTGAAATTGAAATCAAGGCGATGGATCAAGATGAGTTTCATCAACTCGACAAATCCGTGATGCGCCACGCCTTCGACATCCACAATTCCATGGGACGGTTCTGTGATGAACGAATTTATCAGAATGAACTTGCGATGCGGTGCCAGAGTTCCGGGTTTGAATCCGCGCGTGAAGTTGAGATCCGGCTGACCCACGGGTCGTTTTCAAAATCCTATTTCGCCGACC
Organism: Akkermansiaceae bacterium; assembly: GCA_043779985.1. GTDB lineage: Bacteria > Verrucomicrobiota > Verrucomicrobiia > Verrucomicrobiales > Akkermansiaceae > Luteolibacter. The sequence continues at coordinate 6,628 of JAYWDF010000761.1, forward strand.
TCCTGCTCAATCAATCGGTCGTTTACGAACTCAAAGCCGCCGAGACCCTGGCGCCCGCGCATGAAAGTCAATTGATCAACTACCTCCTTCTCACTGACACCCGCCATGGCAAGGTCTTGAACCTACGCTCCCCGTCAGTCCAATCCCGGTTCGTCTCCACAACCATGACCCGGCAGGATCGGATGAAGTATCGACTGAACGCCACCGCCTGGGCGAATAACGACATCGCGGCGAATGATCTTCGAAACCGTCTGCTCGGGATTGTCGAGGACTGGGGGACCTGCCTCGATCTCAATGCCTATCGGGAAGCCCTCCTTCATGTGACAAGCTGTCCCGACTCGGGGCTGCTTCCTGTGGCAATCCACAGCCCCGACCGGATCATTGGGTTCCAGAAAATGTGCCTGCTCACTCCCGACACGGCATGGCACCTCACCGCAGTGAAATCAAACCGGGCTTTACATGAAAAACACGTCCTTCGGCTACTCAGCCACACCCGTCTGAAACGTCTCCACTGGATCAACCTAAACCAAAACGAGATCCACTTCAGAACCATCAAAAATGATTCTGTCTTCCAATGATTCTGTCCTAATCTACTCCCCTTGCTCACCCTCGCAAATCCACTCGGCCTCCTCGCCCTGCTCGGCATTCCCGCCGTGCTGGCGATCCACTTCCTCCAGCGGAAAGCGGTCGAGCTCCCGGTCTCCACGCTCTTCCTGCTGGAGCGTACCCAGCGCGACGCCGCCAGCGGCCGCCGGTTGGAACGGATCATCCCGTCCATTCCGCTGTGGATGCAACTGCTGGCAGTGCTGCTGCTCGCATGGTTTCTAGCGGAACCCCGCTTTCAGAAATCCGGCAGCGTCCAGCGGATCGCCATCGTGCTGGATTCATCCGCATCGATGGGGGTGTTCAAACGCCACGCCATCGACCGCCTGGCCGCGGAGCTCCCGGGATTCCAAGGCCCGGCAGCGACCGTGGAGCTAACGGTCATTGAGTCCGCACCGAGCCGCCCCCGCCTTTACGCCGGTTCTTCGATCGACGAGCTCAAGACCGTCCTTGAAAAATGGCAACCGCTCGATGGCCTCACCGACCCCACGCAAGCCCTCCGCCTCGCGCGATCGCTCGTGTCGCGCGAGGGCTCCGTGATCTACCTCACCGATACCCCGGCCACCCCGCTGCCCTTTGAAGCCCGTCTCATCGCCGTCGGTGATCCCGTGGAAAACGTCGGATTCACCGGAGTCACCTTCGCCACCGCGGAAGGCGCGCTCGTTTGGCGGGCGATCGTTAGAAATTACAGCAAGACGCCGGTGGATCGCACGTGGTCGATCCAAACCACCACTGGCGGCACCGAACCTCGCCCCCTGCACCTAGAGGCGAACGCACTCGTCACCCTCCAAGCCGCCTTCCCCACCGATGGCAAGAATGTGAAAATCGTCCTCTCGCCCGATCGATTCACGCTGGATGACACACTCCCGCTCGTCACCCCCAAGCCGAAGACCCTCACGCTCTTCACCGCCACCTCCCCCGCCTTTGCCGGACTCACCGCAAAACTCCTGCGCGCCCTCGATGCCGCCGTTCCAACCACCGACGCCGCTACCGCCGATCTATCCATCACCTCCTACGATCCGCTCGATCCCGTGCTGCCACCGGGAAATTCCGTCATCTTCGTCGAGGACAGCACCCGCAGCGGCGCCTACCTCAAGGGCGGCATCGTCGCTGAAGCAAATCCGCTGCTAGACAGCCTCAATTGGCAATCCCTGCTCGTCCGCGAAACCATCCAACTCGACCGGCTTGCCACCGACAGCGTCCTTCTCTGGCAGGACAAGCGCCCGCTGATCTTCCTCCGCGAGAAACCCGCCAGCGGAGCATCCCCGCCCGTGCGCCAGCTCTGTTTCAACTTCGATCTCCGCCTCTCCAACGCCTCCAACCAGCCCGCCTTCATCGTCCTGCTCCATCGCTTCGCCGAATCCATCCGCGAAGCCAAAGTCGCCCCCAGCTCAGCGAACCTCGAAACCGGGCAGCCGATCCACATCACCGCCGCGCCCGATCTCCCGCTCCTAGTCACCGTTACGGATCTCACGGGCAAGCTCCTCCCCGCGCCCTCCGCCACGACTCACGCGCCGTCCACGCCCGGTTTCCTAACCATCCAGCAGAACCAAACCACCCTTCTCAACGCCGCGGTCTTCTTCGCCGATACCCGCGAAGCCGACTTCTCCGCCTGCGGAAAATCCGACCCGACGACCACCACTAACAAGTCAAGCATCGAGCGCCACACCCGCCCCGATCCGCTTTGGCGCGTTTGGATTCTCCTGCTGCTCGCCGCGTTGCTCGTGTCTTGGAAATTCACCGCCGGGAGGGCACGCGCATGAGCCGTTCACTCCTTGCTGTAAATGATCGGCTTGTCCTTCGAGCGATGACGGCGGCGGGTCGCGAATTTCATGCTGCTGATTTCCGGAGAAATCCCATCATAAGCCACCGCGACGAGGTCTTTCAACCGACTGGCCGCCCGCGACTTCGGATTCCAGTTGTAAACCAAGGTGCGCCCCTGCCATTTCGAAATCAGAATTCCCGTGCGTTCGAGCTTAGCGGGCTGCTTCTGGACCGAGTCGAGGCTTACATTCACTGGCAGTCGCGCTCGGGATTCAATCAGGCAGTCCTTGTGTGCCGCCGCCAGAAGAACCGAGTTGATCTCGAAAAAGTCGCTGTCTGGTGCAGAAACGAAGGTGGATCTGCCGCATTCGATGAGTTATTCCAAAGCCTCTCCGAACCTGAGATCGCTCCATGACCTTCACCGCCCCCGAATACCTCCTCCTCATCCCCGCCCTCGCCTTGGTCGGCTGGTTTTGGCGCGGGCTGAAGCTGCATGCGCCGCTGCGGGCGATCCTGCTGATCCTGGCCGTCATCGCGCTTGTTGAACCGGTCATCCAGCACCAGCAAAACTCGCTCGATCTCTATGTGCTGCTCGATCGTTCGGACTCGACGGAGGACTTGATCGACAAAGGTCTACCCGAGTGGCAGCGGCTCTTGGAGTCCTCGAAACCCAGCCGCGGCGATACGCTGCATTTCATCAACTACGCCAGCGAAGTCGCCGAGCTCGGCGCGGACGGATCCTCGTTTACCGGTTCCCGAAAATTGACGAAAACCGGGCTCGCCCTGCAATCCATCGCCGCGCAGTCCGATGAAAAACGGCCGTCGCGCGTGTTGTTATTTACCGATGGTTACTCCACCGAGCCGCTCCAAGAGGCCGCCGCGCAAATGCAGGCGCGCGGCATTCCCCTGGACTTCCGGCTGGTCCGTGAGGAAACCGAAAATGACGCGCGCATCGCCCGGATGGGTTTTCCAGAACGGGTCCAAGTGGGCGAGCCGTTTCTGATTTCCATCACCGTGCGCGGCGCGGCGGATGCGACCTTCCCGCTGATCCTGCGCCGGAATGGCCAGACACTCACCGAGTCCACGGTCACCCTGGTCAACGGGCTTGCCACCGTCGAGTTCACCGACCGCATCCCGCGGGCCGGCGGCTTCGAATATCAAGCCGAGATCCGCCCGGAAAAGGACGCGCACCCGGGCAACAACCGCGCCACCCGCTGGATCGAAATCACCGGCGGCCCGCGCATCATTCTCGCCACCCGCTATCAGGACGATCCGGTGGCGAAGGCGCTCTCCGCGCTGGATTTCACCGTCGAAGCCATCACCGATCCCTCCCAACTCAAGCCCGGCCTGCTCGCCGGGGCGCGCGCGGTGATTTTAAATAACATCCCCGCCCACGAGGTCCCCACCGACTTCATGAAATCGCTGGATTTCTTCGTCCGCGAGCAAGGCGGCGGGCTGCTGATGGCCGGCGGCGAGCATTCCTTCGGTTCGGGTGGCTATTTCCAATCTCCCATCGACGCGCTGCTGCCGGTGTCCATGGAGCTGAAGTCCGAGCATCGCAAGCTTGCCGTCGCACTTGCCATCGTGATGGATCGCTCCGGCTCGATGAGCGTCGGAGTCACCTTCGGTCTGCAGCTTGGCGGCGGCGACAGCCCGACTGCCAAGGATTATTCCAAGCTGCTCGACAAGATCCAGGACCGGCCCGACAAGGCGCTGC
>JAYWDF010000762.1:0-3842 GCA_043779985.1 Akkermansiaceae bacterium
ATCTCGGTCCATTCGTTGACCACGCTCGAGTAGTTTTCCGGCTCGTGATTGAAGCCCCAGTTCGTGTATTCCCCCCAGACGAGGTACCCGAGCTTATCCGCCCAATAGAGAAAACGCGGCTCGAAAACCTTCTGGTGAAGGCGGGCCCCGTTGTAGCCGGCGGCCATGCTCATCACGATGTCCTGCTTGAGCGCCTCGTCGGTAGGGGCGGTCCAGATGCCATCCGGATAGAACCCCTGGTCGAGAATCAAGCGTTGGAAGACGCGTTTGCCGTTGATGAGGACCGAGCGGCCGTTGATTTTCACATCGCGCAGTCCGAAATAGCTCGTCACCTCATCCACGACCTTGTCGCCACGGCGGAGCGTGAGCTTCAGATCGTAGAGGAATGGCGAGCCGGGCTCCCACAAGTGTTTCTCGGTGAGATCGAGCACCAGGGAATTGCTGCGCCAGGAGGCCGGTCGCGAGTCCTTGCCCACGACCTTGCCGTTGACGAGCGCTTCCGCCGTCAGCGTAAGGTTAGGGTCAGTGCCGTCGATGGTGGCATCGATCAGCACCCGCGACCGGTCCGGGTCAGGCACGACCGAAAAATTCCCGACAAACGATGAGCCAACCCCCTCTAGCCAGACCGTCTGCCAAATACCGGTGGTGCGCGTATAAACGCAGCCTTCGCTCACGGTGTGAGTTTGCTTGCCCGTGGCCTGGCGCCCGCTGGCAGTGTCATCGAAGGCGCGTAGCACCACTTCATTCTCCCCATCTTTCAAGAACGGGGTGATATCGAAAACAAACGCCACGTTCCCCCCGATGTGCGTGCCGGCGGGATGGCCGTTCACCCACACCCAGCTCTGGAAATCGACACCACCGAAATGCAGGCGCACGCGCTGGCCCTTCATCTTCGCAGGCACGGTAAACATCCGGCGATACCAGACGTTTTTCATCAGATCATAGTGGCCGATCCCGCTGAGCTTGCTCTCAGGGCAGAATGGCACGGTGATCTTGTTTGCTAGATTCTTACCTGTGGAAAGTCCGCGTGACTCGCCGTTGCCAGCCTCGTCGATCTCAAACTGCCACTCGCCGTTGAGATTCACCCAGTTCGGGCGGAACGCATCGGGGCGGGGATGCTCGGAGCGGAGTAAACTGCTGACGGCGGCGTGTAGCGGATTTCCTGCGAGCAGAAATGTCGCGGCTAGACACGTTAGAATCTTGGATTTCTTCATGATGTAAAAGTTTCTATTTCACGCTCCACTCGAGGATGCCGCCGGAGAAGTCCGGTTTCAGTTCCACTTCGAGCCTGAGCGAGGAAGTCTTAATGGGACTGAATTTCATGCGGTTCCACTGGTCCTTGGACGGCGGATCGCTGGCGGCATGAGTCACGGGTTTCCAGGTTCCGCCAGACTGATAGAGCAAGCGCCACGCCTTCGGAATCCGGCACTGGCCGGTGCCGGTGTCATCGAACCAGTAAACGCCGATCCCGGAAACCTCCGTGCCCTCGGGCAAGTCGAGCTGCGCCCATTCGCGGCTACCGAGGTGGTCCCACCAAGTGAGGCGGGGCTGGGTGCCATCGCTGGACGAACTGGGTTCCAGGCCATCGCTGATTGCCTCGACCGAGTCGTTGGCGAAGCAATGGGAGGCGCTGGTCTGATAGATCGGAGCCTTCGGAACCACCCATCGGTTGCCGCTGCCGATGACCGGGAATGCGGAAATCCGCAGGCGCGCGGCACCCATCGGGATGAGCGTCACCGTTTCCAGCGGTTCTTCGGAGATCACCGGACTGGCTTGCAGCACGGCGCACAGCCCGTAGCGATCGATCTGCCACTCCGGAATCCGCTTCGCCTTCGCTTCGATCGTGACGGGCGCGGAATCGAACTTGAAGGGGAAATTGTCAGCTGGCCACGCACCGTGTTTCACCGTGAAGGACTTCGCCGCGTCTTGAGGATCGAGCACGAGGCCGTAGTTCCATGGCGTCGTCGGGTGAATTTCAAACGACGGCCATTTCGACAGATCCGCACCCTTCTGCCAGTTTGAGTCGCCGATGGCGGTCTTCGTGCTGTCGTGGCGGTCATAGCGCTCCCCTATTTTAAGCGAAAACGTAAGCGGACCGTAGTTGACGCTCGCGCTGTCGTGATTCCTTTCCCAGCGCTTCACGGAAACGGGCATCGGCAGCGTCAACGCCACGGTGTCACCGTTCTTCCACCCGCGCTCGATCTTCACATACTTGCCCGAAGATGCATCGACCGCAGCCTGCACGCCGTTGATCGCGACTTTCACATTCTGGCACCATGCAGGAATCCGGAGATAAAACGGGAAGCGCACCGGCTTCTCCGAGCTGAACCTAAACCGGATCGTATCGTCGAAGGGATAGTGAGTTTCCTCGCTGAAGGCCACCGGAATCCCGGCTGCCACCTTCACTTGCACCTTGCTCTCGCTGAACATCGCAGCGCAGACGCCATTGTCCGGCGTAGCCATCCAGAGACTCTTGCTGAAATACGGCCAACCGTGCGAATGATTGTGCTGGCAGCAGCGCGAGCTGAAGGGATTCATCATCAGGAACGGCCCCTTATTGTCGATTCCCGGTGCGTGGTTCCTGCTGTCGCTCACGACCATGTTAGGTGCGGTGAGGTAGCGCAACGACCTAAAATCCGGCATCACGGCTGCGGGATAGCTGTTGAATGCCACTTCCTCGCAGTGATCGCCCCAGAACGGATCACCGGTGATTTGCATCATCATCTCATCGGAAAGCATCTGCTCCACGAGGCCGCAGGTTTCCACCGCCTGGCGGGGATCGCTGTAGCCGGGCCGGCAGTTTTCATCCCCGCCGAACATGCCGCCGGGCACCTGACCGTAGCGTTTCCGGATCTCGAAGTGATTGTGGTAAGCCGCTTGCAGATCCTTCTCGTCGTGGCTTTGCTGATAGAACTGGGCGGGCTCGCGGAAGCATTCGGCCACGTTGACATTGTGCCAGTCCGGCAGCGTGCCCATCTGCGTCCAGTCCGCGGTGCAGCGGTGGATTGTCTCCGCCAGCGTGAGCAGTTTGGGATCGCCGGTCCGGTTGTAAAGCCAGTGGATGGCCTGGATATTGTCACCGCCGCGCATTTTCTGCCAGTAGTGGGTGAGCATCTTCCCACCGGGCACCGTGAGCTGGTATTTGAAATATTTCGTCATCAGATCCAGCACGCGAACGTCCTTGGATTGCTCGTGGTAGGACTGCAGGCAATAGAGCATGATCATGTTCGCCCAGTAGTCACGGGAGCCATCTTCGAAATGCTCGTCCGGCCCGAAATCCCCGTCCGGTCGCTGGCTCGCGATCACGCCCTCGATCCAAGTGTGGACCTCAGCGAGCATTTTCGGATCCTTGTAAATATAGGCGAGCTCGATGTAGCCCTTGAACCAATACGGCAGTTCCTCCCAGCCATATTTACCTTTGCCGTCTTTACTCAGCCAAGCGCTGTCCTCCTTTTGCAACCACGCGCTGATCTCGCCGAGATGGCCGGTCAGTCCGTCGCGCTGGCGGTTGAGCATCTCGCGCAGCCACCCGCCGGGCTCCACCGAGCCGACCGGTAGGCCGATGAATGCACTGGGAATCAGCGGTGCGCGGTTGCTGACATAGTTGCTGTTGGCTTTGGAACTATCAGGGCGGCTGACCACCTCGACTCCGGCGTGCAGCGGTGCCACGGCCGTAGTCAAGGCTGCCAGCCAGAGCGGGAACTGTCTTTTGATCATGGGTTCGGAATCAAGCGTGATGGGCCTACTCGGCTGATCACGCTCACATTCCAAGCAGCGCCGTTGCAGGGTCGAAGCCGACACCGGATTTTCAGGAACGAACCTTGCCGGGCAATCGTCCGTAA
>JAYWDF010000763.1:0-3833 GCA_043779985.1 Akkermansiaceae bacterium
GCCAACACGTCGCGGCCTCACTGTCCCTCTTCGCAAGCGTGGCTCTCTTGTTCTGGTATGTGTTGCGCCTACTGATGAGCCTGAGCCGGAACTAGGCATCGCGGGGCTGGCGGATTTCCTCCGCGGCTCAATCCGTGGTAACCTTTGTCTCCTTGGACATCGGCCTGTCCGGACCGGAGGATGTCTCCACGGCTTTCGTTGTGCTGCCTAGCGAGCTGGCAGCGCCCATGATACCCAAGCCGCCGATCACGAACCCGATGACAACAAGCCAAGTTTGAAGCACTCCTGCCACCGTGCCTCCGTATAGGATCCCCGCGAGAACGACAACGGTGCCGAGAAGGTAGGCGATTGCTTTCATCACAAACGTTCCCGTCGCAGAGAGCATGCCAGTCGATTTTACAGCCTTTTCAGTCAATTCTTCGCCCGACCTCCGCGGCACTGACGCGCAATTTGAACGGCCTTGACTCATTCGTCGAAGTCGACGACTCGTAAGTCATGGCTGATATAACCGACAACCCCACCCGCAACCGATTCGAGTTGATAGAAGACGGCAAACTCGCCTTCGCGGAGTACCGGCTCACGGGAGAAGTGCTAAGCCTTCCGCACGTGGAGGCGGATCCCGCATTACGAGGACGCGGCACGGCAGGTCGCTTGATGGTCGGGGTGCTCGAGTCCGCACGCAAGCGGGGTTTGAAGGTGCATCCGATCTGTAGCTATGCGGCCGCCTTTATCCAGCGTCATCCCGAATACCGGGATCTGCTCGCATCCCCATCCCCTCCGCCTCCGCGCCCATGACGGCGATCGCTGCACGAGACCTGCCATCTTGCTAGAGCTTTAAAATAGCCTCGGCGATGGTATCCTCCATTCCGGCGTTCGTTCGAATGAAAACTTCCTGCAGGCCCTTGGCGGACTGAGTGACGGCTTTCAGGCCACCCGCCACCTTGCGCTGGACCTTGAGCCCACCGGTCGGAATCCCCTGCCCCAGAGACTTGCCGCCGTAGGAACGCCCGATGATCACGCCGACAACGCCGTCCATCGCCTCGATCCTGCGCATCATCTGATGACATTCCTTGGAAGAACTTTGATGGCGTCCACGTGATGGCATATCGGTGTCTTTGGGAATCTACTCCAGGCGAGCTCCGCGAGAAAGATCAAGTTTCGCGAATCACCCGCCCCCGAATACTCGCGAGGTACGGGCCGCAGCTGCAGTTCCCGGTGATCGCCGCGTCTCACAATTTCTGCTGTCCGTTCTTGAGATTTGAGTATTCCGTGGCTTTGCACTCATGGAAATGCACGCCACTGAAATCATCGGACTGCTCATCGCCGCGACAGCTGCGGGCGCCATCAATGCAATCGCAGGCGGCGGGACATTGGTGACGTTTCCGGTGCTGCTGCTGTTTGGCACGCCACCCGTGATCGCCAATGCCACCAGCACGGTGGCGCTGGTTCTCGGCACCGCGGGCAGCATCTTCGGATACCGGCAACATGTGAAGATGGTGAAATCCTGGCTGGCCCGCTTCTTGCCCGTCAGCCTGCTAGGAGGCCTGCTCGGGAGCATCCTACTCACCCACACCAGCGATCAGGTTTTCGGGAAACTGGTGCCATTTCTCATCCTTTTCGCCACGCTTTTGTTTCTAGCGCAAGGAGCGTTCCGTAAACTTGCGCGACTTCACCCCCTTGAGACTGGCGCAGTGGGCTACAAGAGCCTTGCGGGAGCGATTTTGTTCCAATTCGCCGTCGCGCTCTACGGTGGCTATTTCGGCGCGGGTATCGGCATCCTCATGCTGGCCTCGCTCGGCTTCATCGGTCTGACTAACATTTACGAGATGAATGCCCTGAAAACGATCCTCGGATCGTTGATCAACCTGGTGGCGGCGGTCTGGTTCGTCACCGCAGGGCTCATCGACTGGCCGCGAGCTCTGATTATGACGGTCGGTGCGCTGGCAGGCTACTATTTGGGTGCCCACTACTCACAGCGGATCTCGCAACGAGCCGTCCGCTACCTCATCACCGGCATCGGTTTTGTGATTTCAGTGGTGACGTTTTATAAGCAATTCCGGCAGTGACGCTTGGCAGATTGCTACGAGACCTTCGCTCACACGCCCCCGCTTCGCATGGAAATGAAGTCACAGCACTTGGACTTGCGTCTGAAGCAAGTCCTGCGGAGAACGCCGTCGTTTTTGACCGCTGACCGTGCAAAGCGCCCGACGGAACACCCGACATCGACCGGCCGGAACTGTTCCCATGGGAATGGTTTCACCCCGGCCAAGTCTCCACCACTGTTACAGATGCTTGGAATTCTTCGATCCAACGACTCCGTCCTCCGGGCAGCACCCCAACCCGGCATGAAAGTTGCGAAGGGATTCACGCAATACCAACCGACAATCCCATCATGAAATCCAAAATCTCATTCCTATTCGCCGCAGCTCTCCTCAGCCAGGCAGATGCACAGATCCCAACCCAGCCCTTGACTGTCGTGGAAGAAAAGGTCGTCGAAGTCGTCCAACCCTCCAAAGTCGTCGTCGAACAAACAGTGACCGAGACAGGAAATCCGGGTGCCCCGGCCCGTCATCGACTGGACGCAGCCATCGCCCGCCGCCAGCTCTCGATCGTTCCAAAGGCGATTGAGATCAACGGAAAAGCCCCGGCACCCGGCACCACGGTGGAAACCACGGAGACCACTACCGAAGTGAAACTTCCCGGCATGCCCCTACGAGTCTACAACACCGAGCGAAGTGTGGTGGTCGTGGAAGGACACGAACTCCCCTACCTGACGATTCCCGTTCTGTTCGTCAAGGAAACCGCTGACCTCCTCGATGTGGAATCCAGCGTCGCGCTTGAAGACACCGCCGCCGCGATTCAGGAAATCACCCGCACTGATCCGGGTGCCGTTTTCGACATCGAAGGCCACACCAGCACGGATGGCGCAACCGAAATGAACTTGAACCTCTCGGCTCTCCGCGCTCGCAAGGTGTTTGACGAACTCACCAACCACTACGGAATCCCCGTGACCGCGCTGAGCGCCCACGGCTATGGTGAAGCATTCCCTAGCTATCCCGATGGCAGCGAGTCCCAGATGGTGCTCGACCGCCGGGTGCTGGTGGTGCGTGTCAAGTAAGCGACCTCTTGAAAGTCCCTGCACTTTACAACATTTACCTAACTACGAACACCAAGCTGATGAAATCGAAAACCGTTTTAAAGGCATTTAGTCTGATAGGGACCTCACTGGGACTTCTGATCGTGACCGCCGAAGCGAAGCCGGACAAGGGCAAGGAAGAAAAGAGCGACCACTCCAACAAGGAGCACGGTCATGACAATGGGTCTGAGGAGATAGAGCACATAGACAAGAAAGTGGCTAAATCCGAGGAGAAGGCCGACAAGAAAGAGTTCAAAGGTCCCTTCGAAAACAAAGACCGCGAACGCATCGTCCAGTATTTCTCGGGCCACCGCGACCGCGAGCACGGTCTGCCCCCAGGCTTGGCGAAGAATCTCGCGCGGGGTAAACGTCTGCCCGCGGGATGGCAGCAGCGGGTCGCACCTGGATACGTGATCGATGACGGATGGTGGCCCGCGTTCCAGCCAGTGCCCTATGACTGGTTTCCGGATATTGTCGTGGAGCCCGACACCCGCCTGTATTGGTATGGAGACAGGGTCGTCAGGGTATATGAACCTCGCAGAGAGGTGGTCGATGTCATCATCGTTCCAACCATCCACGTCGACCTGTAGTTCAGCCGTAGGCGGTTTCAGGTTGTTAGCGAATAAAAGTTAGATATGCAGAGGCGAGGATTCATCTAGTCTGGTTTCACAACAAACTGACTATGAGTAACAAATAC
>JAYWDF010000764.1:0-3826 GCA_043779985.1 Akkermansiaceae bacterium
TTATGAAACGCTTGAGTTGCCTGATCACCCTGTTTTCCCTGCTCATCGCCACCCACGGCAGCGCCACGCCCGCCGAGGCGCAGGCAATCCAAAAAAGCTACCAAGCAGCGATGGAAAAATGGTCGCTCGAAATGCGCATCGCCGCCACTCCGGATGACCGCAGCAAAGCCTGGAGCACCCGTCCCGATCCTGTCCCCTTCGCGAAAAAATTGTGGGCGGCCATCGACCAATCCCTCGATCAGGAATGGACACTTGAGCCTGCCGCTTGGTTCCTGAGAACCACGCCCGGCCTCGTCGTCACCCAGCCGAACGGCGCGAGCGCACCGATGTTCGCCAAGGAAAATGAAGCCATCCGCAAGGCTGTCGAGACCCAGCACCTCAAGAGCCTCAAGCTCATTCCCATCTGCTCCGCCCTCGCCTCCAGTCCGGACCCACGCTCGCTTGCCGTGCTCGAAAAAATCCAGACCAGCCATCCGGATCCCAAAACTCAGGGCGTCGCCGCACTCGGTGCCGCCATGCAACTCAAGACCCTCGGCGATGATGCCGAGATCATGCGCAAGCGCCTCACCTACCTGCGCAAGGCCATCATCCAGAGCTCGGATGTCGAGGTGAACGGCAGCACCGTCGCCAAGCTCGCCGAGGACGAGCTCTACATCATCCGCTTCCTCTCCAAGGGCCGCATCGCTCCCGACCTCGTCGGCGTCGATTCCGCCAACCGCCCGCTTTCGCTCGCCGCTAACAACGGCAAAGTCATCCTCCTACTCTTCTGGAACAGCTCCACGCAGGATTCCAAACGGGTCATTGAAATCACCAACGCGTTAGAGAAAAAATTCAAAGGCCGCCCGCTTGCCGTCATCGGCGTCAACAATGACCCGGTCGAAAAACTCCGCGCCCTCCAAGCCGACCGCAGCGTCACTTGGACGAATTTTTCCGATCCTGAAAACAAGCTCGCCAAGGAATACCGCGTCGGTTCCTGGCCGCTGGTTTACGTCCTCGATGGGGAGCGTAAAATCCAATACACTGGTGCCCCCGGATCCTTCGCCGAGCTGACCGCGGAAGCCCTGCTCGCCGAAGTGAAGCCGGTGGTTCCTGAAAAGCAGTAGGACCCGCCTAACTCTTCCCGGCCAGCAGTAAAAACGGTGCGGGCCGCCGTGTCCCCACCGCTCCATACCTCGCGACCCGCCAGCCCTTGGCCGCCAGTGCGGTCATCCAATCCTCCACCGCGAGCGCCTCCGCGGCTCCCGCCGGGTGGCCCGGGTAACAAATCACGGATAGAATCCCGCCCGGCCTCAGCAGCCGCGCCGCGATTTCCAGTGCTGCGAGGGTCTGCCCCGCCTCCGTCGTTAGTTCATGGTTCTCACCCGGCAAATAGCCCAGATTGAACATGACCACCGCCACCGAGCCATCCTCGGCGTGCGCCGCCATCTCGCCGTGGGATTCATGGAAAAACTCCACGCCCCCCATTTCCCCCACTCGCGATCTGGCGGACGCGAGCGCCGTCTCCTGCACATCGAAGGCCAGTACCCGCCCCTCGGGACCGACGCATTCCGCTAGAAAAACCGTGTCGTGGCCGTTACCCGCAGTCGCATCGATCACCAGCTCACCCGGCCGGATCAGCGGTTTCAAGATTTCCTGTGCCAACGCCGTCGGGCGCGGCGGGAACAACGGATCAGTGGGATTCATCGCCGCGAGTTTGTTCGCGAAACACCCGGAAGTCCACTTCCGGCTCGGGCTCCGTGCCATCTAGCAACCAGCGCGCCAGCCGCCCGGCCATCCCCGGCGCATACAACGAGCCTTTGGAGCCCAGCGCATTGAACATCCAGCCACCGCCAGGAAGCGGCCCGATCAAAGGCTCGCTGCGCCGCAGAATCGGCCGGATTCCCGCCTCGTGGCCGATCACTTCGAACCCTTCGCCGCCCAATCGACCCGCGATTTCCTCCACCCGCAGCCGTCCTTGCGCGGTCGGCACTTCGTCGAGCTCGTTCCATTCATAAGTCGAGCCGACTTTAAAAACACTCCCGCCCTGCGGCACCAGCCAGCCCCCCGCACCGATCCGGATGCGCGCCTCATCCCAGCCCGCCGCACGGACCGTCAGAATTTCGCCCTTCGCGCAGCGGTGCGGTCCGTAGTGCCCGGCCATCAGACCCACCGCGCCCTCGCAGCGGATCAAGTTCTCCCCTCTTTCCTCGCTAGAAACCTCACCGATTTCATAACAACCCAGCGCTTGAAAAAACTCGCGCGAGCCATCGAGGAACGCGCGGGTGTCCAGTCGCCCGCCACCGCGGACCTCAACGGCACCGGCCCAGCCATCCGGCGCGGCTACCCCACCACTTACCCACGGCACGACGCCCGGCGCATCCAGCTTGGAAACGATTTTACGCCACTCCTTGTCCGAACCCGCCAGCCGCAGCACCGGAAACGGATACCAGACTTGCCGCCCGATCCGCGCCTCCACCGCCGCATAAAACTCCAGAGCCTCCGGCAAAAACCCACCGATCCGCCAACTCGGTTCAAAATTCTTCCCGGTGATCGGATTGACCATCCCGGCCGCCACCCGCGAGCTGCCGCCCGTGCCGCGATCGGCGATGGTGAATTTCTCACCCCGCTGCCACAGCGCCCACGCCAGACAAGTCCCCGCAAGGCCTTGTCCGACGATGATCCACTTGTGTGCCCTCGCTCTCATTTCCAATCGTCTCCCGCATCCCCCTCCCCAGCAAGCGCCACCGCAGAAATAAAAACCCACTTCTCCCAAACGCGGTTGTCGCCTCCCCGCCGCAGGGTCTTCGCCGCCTGCAACCGGTTCATCTCGCCGGCATGCTCTTCTCGTGTAGCGCGAGAATCCGGATGTTGCTCTCGTCGAAGGCCTTTTTGAAATAGGGATCGTCGGCATAGCCCTTGTAGAGATCCAGATCCTTCTTCCGTTCCTTGTTCACAGCTTGGCTGATGAGGCTCTCTAACGCGATTCGGCGGTTCTGGCGGGACAGGGCTTGCACGGCGAGTACGCCTTGCAGGCGCTTGCCTTCCATTGCCACGCTTGATCGCATTGCCTTTGCTTTGGAAACCTCTGTAGATGTATTGGTAAGCGAAGGCGAAGAAGCCAAATCCTAAATCGCGCGCTGCCGGAATGAGTCAATGGGAAAACGGTTCCCCGGTTTCCTCCGAAGCCAGCCACTCGCCCATTGTGCGCATGATAGGAGTCGATACGGATCTTGGGAGCGGATGGAACCGCAAAAGCCGTTTCGAACATCCGCACCCCAAAATCGCCCATGTCACGGGTTGCACCGACGCGGACAGCGGCTAAGATCCCGCGCCGGGTTGCTCATCCTCCCCGCTTTCCCCCTCGTATGATCGGTCTCGCTCTCAAAATGCTCTTCGGCGACACCGCCAAATACCTGATGCTGGTGGCAGGCTTGTTTTTCGCCACCTTCCTCATCGTCCAACAGGCGTCGGTCTTCTGTGGCTTGATGCGCTGGACGACGGCGACCTTGAAGAACGTCGCCGCGCCGATCTTCGTCGTCGAGGAGCGCGTCGAGCAGGTCAATGAGACCAACCCGCTGCGCGACACCGACGTCGCCCGCATCCGCTCGGTGTCCGCCGTGCGCTGGGCGATGCCGCTCTACTCCGGCATCCAGCGGGTCCGCCTCGCCGATGGCAGCTTCAAGACCGTGCAGCTCATCGGCATCGACGCAGCCTCGCTTGCCGGCGCACCGGGCCGGATGGTCGAGGGAAATCTCGAAGACCTCCGCTTGCCGAATACCGTCGTGATCGACGAACTCGCCACCGTACGTCTCTCCTCCGATCCGAATGATCCCGCGAAAAAAATCAA
>JAYWDF010000765.1:0-3823 GCA_043779985.1 Akkermansiaceae bacterium
GGGGTCCTGTTATTCCTGCTGCTCAACATCGAGATCGCCGACTATTTCACCAGTCCTGGCGAACGCTGTGTCGCCTTTCGCTTTGGCGGGAATTTCGCACGCGACATGACCTACAGCATCAGCTGGGGACTGTTTTCCCTTGGATTGTTGGGATTAGGCTTCTGGAAGCACTCGAAGCACCTGCGATTCGCCGCGATTGGCCTGCTGGTGGTGACTTTGATCAAGGTGTTCCTGCATGATCTCGCCGCGATTCAGAACATCTTCCGCATCGGTGCGCTCGTAGGCGTGGCCGTTATCGCATTCGTCGCCTCGTTTCTCTATCAACGCTTCTTCGACCGTTCCAACGCGCCATGAAAACGCCCATCTTACTCGGGTTCATGCTTACCAGCATCCTCTCCGCAGCTGCGGAAAAGGATTGGACGGCATGGCAATGGGAAGCCCCGCTGGAAGTCCCTCAAACGGGCATGATCCGGCTCGATCTTCCGCCGCCGGTGCTTGATGCCTCGCTGCCGGATCTGAGAGACCTCCGGGTGCTGTCGCCGACCGGTGCCGAGACTCCATATCGGGTCGATTTGCCCCTGCATCGCGCGGCGACCTCACACGATGCCGCAGGATTCAATGTCATCCTCGAAGGCAACAGCACCGTGATCGAGGTGTCTCCAGAGACCTCTAACCCGATCGAGGCGGTGCAATTGATTTCTCCGGCCCGGGAATTTCTCAAGTCCGTCAGTATCGAAGGACGCAAAGCCGCTGGCGCGTGGCAACCTTTGGCAACCAACCAAGTGATCTTCCGGCAAGCCAGTGGTGTCGAACGCCTCCGGCTGCCGCTCCCTGCCGGGGCGTGGGAGAGCCTGCGTTTCAGCGTCAATGACGACCGCTCACAGCCGGTTCCCTTCACCGGCGTGAAGTTGCTCGCAGCGGCGGAGCGACCCACGACCATCGAGCTTCGTGCGGCACTGGGCGCCCGTGAGGATGCGGCCAGCGAAACCCGGCTCACCCTCGACCTTGGAGCCCGCAACCTGAACTTGGCTGAAATCCGGTTTGAAATTCCTGACGCGGTTTTCAGCAGGAATTGCCGCCTTGAGTTTTCCTCAATCCTACCGGGTGCAGAGTCCCGCGTGGAAGCTCTCAGCGACGGGACGATCTATCGAGTCCTCGGCGAGGGCGATGTCAAGGCCGAGGAGGTCGTGATTCCAGTGCACCGACGGGTCCCCGCGCGCTACTTGGTAGCCACGTTTCGCAACGGCGACAGTCCGCCGCTGACCATCACGGGGGCTGGCCTGCGCTGCTACCCGACAGTGCTGGCACTCCATGCAGCACAACCCGGGACCTACCGACTACTCACCGGCAACCGGACGGCAGGAATGCCGGACTACGATGTTAATTCCACGCGCGGCTCACTGATCCCCGCAAGTGGTCTGCACGTCTCTCCCGGCCCTTTAACAACGAAGCGGGATTTCCAGACTCCTCAGGTGTTACCCGGCGTGGACTCTCCAGGCACAAGCATCGACCTGGCCGACTGGAGCCGCCGGCGCACGGTAGATTTCGCCTCCACTGGAGCGATTCAAATCGAACTCGATCCGTGGGCGCTGGCAGGATGCCGTTTGGATCTCGGCGATCTCCGCCTCATTCAGAACGGTCGCCAGATTCCCTATCTGGTGAAACCGGACCGGCTCATGCGGGAACTCACACCCGCCTTGACCTTGATGCCTGACGATCCGAAACATCCGACCGTTTCGCATTGGGAACTCGAACTGCCAGTAGATGGGCTGCCGGTGTTGGAACTAACGGCCAGCTCGCCAGCTCCCTTGTTCGCCCGGCGCTTCGAAGCATCGATCGACCGGAAGGACGAGCTGGGCAATGCTTGGACCGAGACTATCGGTACCGCGAATTGGTCGAAATCAGCAGGGCTAGACTCTCGGCTCACTCTCAAACTTGGGGGCCAACGCCTGCCACCGAAGATCCGCCTGCAAACCGATCATGGCGACAATCCGGCGATTCTTTTGGCAAGTCCGCGCTTGCGCTTCGCGGCACCGGTGATGGTTGCGAAGCTCACTTCGGATGCCCCGCTGTTCCTGGTCTATGGAAATCCGAAGGCGGCCCCACCGCAATACGACCTGCAACTCGTCCGCAAGGAACTCATGGCCGCCGAGCCACAAACGGCCAGCCTCCGCGAAGAGGAATTGCTCGATCCAGACAAGCGCGCAAAGCTCACCGTCGACTCCGGCTCGCCCTGGCTGTGGGTGGCGCTCGGCGGGGTGGTCATCGCGCTGCTGGTTGTCGTCGCCCGACTTCTCCCCCGTCAATCCGATGCGCAGGCTGCGGCACCTTGACGATTTACACTCGCTTCCGGGCCCGCCGCCAACTAAGGAATTTGCCGCACGCACGATGATTCCCTCTCACCGGCAGAATAATTTCGACCTCATCCGGCTTCTCGCTGCGGCGCAGGTTGTTGTCGCGCATGCCATCGGTCACACCGCGCTGCTCAAGCAACTTCCGGTCTGGGGAAAATCGCTTTTCGACGCCTTGATGTTGCTGCCGGGAGTCCCAGTGTTCTTTGTGATCAGTGGCTATCTCATCACCAAGTCCTATGAGCGAAATCCGACGGATCTTGCCGGTTATTTCTGGCGCCGCGGCTTGAGAATCTTCCCTGCCCTTTGGATCTGCCTGATTGTCACGCTGGTCGTTCTGGCCAGTTTCGGCTTCCTCACACCAGACTTCCTGAGCTCAAAACCTTTCCTGGCCTGGCTGGCGGGCCAGGTGAGTTTCTTTCAGTTTTACAACCCGGAACATTTCAGGGCCTTCGGGATTGGAGTTGCGAACGGCGCGCTCTGGACCATCACCGTCGAGCTTCAATTCTACGTCTTCATCCCGCTTTTTCACGCCGTGACCCGCAGCGATCGCGGCAAGCCGGGGATGACTAACGCACTCACGGCGGCACTGTTCTTCCTTTCCTTCACGAGCTACTGCATCATGGACGACAAGGTGAACGGGACCGGTGGCTTCACTGCCGCGCCGCTGCCTTTCAAGCTTCTTCACGTAACCCTCATTCCTCACTTGTGGATGTTTCTGTTGGGCGTCCTGATCCTCCGGAATTTCGAAAAACTCAAGTCGGCGCTCGAAGGGAAATTTCTCTACTACTTGTTCGCTTACATCGCATTCATGGCACTGCAACATGCGTGGATTGCGGATCGGTCGCTACCATTTTATCTCGCCTATCTACCATCCAGAATCGTGCTCGCCCTCGCCACCATCGCCGGAGCCTTCAGCCTCCGCTCACTTTCGCATCGGCTGCTGGGCGGCACGGACATTTCCTACGGGATCTACATCTATCATTCCATTGTGATCAACGTGATGGTCCAAGTCGGCATGATGACCTCGATGCTGTCGGTGAGCGTGGTTTATGCCATTTCCATCGCTCTGGCTCTACTGAGCTGGCACGCCATCGAGAAGCCCGCTCTCGCCTGCAAGTCGGCTTCCCCGCGTGACCTGTGGCGGCGGATTGCGGGAGCACCCGGCGAGGAAAGCTGACTATTTCCCGCCAGGAACAACGGGATCGATCATCCACTGGATCGCCATGTCGAATTCCGTCATGAATCGATCCCCGGCCCCGTCCATGTCGTGAGTGGCGTCCGGAATATTCACCAGCTTGTGCGGCGTGGCGGCATCCAGCGAATCGAGCCACTTGGTATCGTCCAGCGGATCAAGCCCGCCGGAAAACACAGCGATCCTGAGCCCGTGCAGCGCGGGGGCGAAATCAGCCAGGGCATAGGTGTCGGGACCCGCGGGGCGCAGCCCTAGCAGATCACTTTCTGAAATTCCA
>JAYWDF010000766.1:0-3821 GCA_043779985.1 Akkermansiaceae bacterium
TATCCGGCTGATGATAATAAAGACTGGTATTTGACAAATACAGAACGGACTTCATATGCAACTGCTAATGGTGGAGAGGGGTTTAGTGACACGCCACGATTAAACTGGAGCAGAATTACTGGAAGTGTTACTTCTATAACTAATTCATTTTTATTGGAACTCGTTGAAGTAAATGACATAAATGTTGCCAATGGTGGCACTGTTGTTTTGTCTGTAAATTGGGGATACACAATGGCCGAGTAAAAATAAATGAAAAATTTTCGACTCTTAAAATTTTGCAAATTCGTTGGAGCTTATTTAATCTCTATTTGCCTTTTTTCTTGTAATGGTCATGGAGAAATGAAGCGAAATAATATTGCAGTCTCAGAAGAATTAGCATTACGATCTTCGGTCGTAGTCAGAGCTCGGATTCTTGAGCCGGGGGAAGGCAGTAAATATCGATGGGCGAAAATCAAAGTCATTGAGGTAATCAAGAATACTACCGGTAATCCTATTGGAACGACTTTGGATGTGGCCTACATTTCGAGTGAAGATCCAGCATTTCTCGCGGGTGATTTTGTAGCCTATTTAGAACCATACAATGTAATTAAAAACGATGGAGTTCTTAAGTTTTTAGATGGTTCACTCCATGGAGGAACGACACGATAATAAATCGACTCCTCGGATTAGTGCTTCGGGAGCAGTCCTAGATTAATCTCTGGGGTCAGTGAAAGCGCCGGGATAAACCGGCTTGAAACAGAGAATGAAAGAGTCTTACAGAGAAAACCTAGCCAGTAGCTCTGGCCACGAACCCTACGCTGGGAGCAGAAATGCTCCGGGTGTAGCATGGGCGAGTGGAGACGCAGGCCAGCCATTGAGCTCCGAAATCCATGTTCCCGTGTGCCGACCTTGTACTGACAAGGGGAAGGCAACATTGTCCTCAGCGCCAAGGCAAGGTGAGGGAAAATGGGGTCAGGCCGCTCGGATTCACATCAGGTCGAAAATCCCAACAAACCAACCCGGTGACCCAACAAACCATCGGCTAATTCCTTCTTCCCCGCTGCGTCCAACCCGCAGCGGGGAAGTCGGGAACCCCTTGAACGTCGAATATCGAACATCGAACATCGAACATCGAACATCGAACATCGAACATCAGTTGAAGAGTGGAAGACCACTTGCCCTCGCTCTTTCCAATCGATGTTCAAGCCACCTCCTCATTCACCGTCTCCGACGAAACATAGCCGCAGTCAGAGCGCAACCAAGGGCGGCAGCATGACCATCCCGAAATACACCTACGGCTGGCTCGACAAACTCACCAGCCTCACCCTCCCCGACGGCGGAAAAGCCATCCACACCTACTGGCCCGACGGCCTGCTCGCCTCCATCTCTCGATCTTCCCAATCCCCAATCCCCGATCCACAATCCACAATCCCCTTCCGAATCCTTCCCCTGGGACGGACCTCCGTGAAATCCATGGTAAAGAATTTTCAACCACGGATTTCACAGATAGACACGGATAAGACCTTCCTTCTGTTGAAGAGTTGATCTCATCTTTTTCCTATCCGTGTACATCCGTGAAATCCATGGTAAAAAATCTTCATCTTTAATGCTCTGATGACTGATGACTGATCACTCGGCACTCATCTTCCACCCCTCTCCCGACGGAGAACCCAAACACATAAAACAAAAATGAAATACAAACTGACATTCGCCCTCGTGGCGTCCCTGACCAGCACCGCCTTCGCGGCGTTCCAAGCTCCCCTGCCGGAGTTCAAAAACGAAAAACAACTCGCCGAGTGGCGGGCTGAAAAAGCGTCCGAATCCACCAGCCAAGGCTACGCGACCGAGCAAGCCGCCTTCTATACCGGCAAGCCCTATTTGCCTTTATCCGGTGACTACGCCTTCAAATACCGTAGCTATAACCCAGAGCTTGCAAGGTGGACGTCGGAGGACCCTAGTGGCTTTCCAGATGGTGCAAACCAAAGTTTCTACGCTCCATCACCGACGTCCCAATTTGATTTTTGCGGTCTCAACTCCGGTGACATTGCGATTGTAGGCGGAGTAGTAGAACTCTGGAAAAGCCTGAATTTCACTTACTCGGTTCGCTTGGCTGAGCATTCTCTGGTCACTGGGGATGATCGCACTGCCGCCGCGGACGAAATCACTTCCCTCCATACCTCAGACAAGTTTTCCTCCCTCTTCAATAAATCTTATTTTCAGACTAAGTGGGCCGCCGGCACTACATCAGGAACCGATCTTGTGGACTACAGTGGCATAAGCGATCTTGGACATTCCTATGGGCGGGTCGCTTTTGACTATTCAATCAGCTTGTCCGGCACCAGCTCATATGACGTGAACTTTGCGTTTGAAGACATCTATGACTTCAATCCAGCTTCAAACAATCCTGCCATTCAAGCCTTCAACCGGCTACAACAAGCTGGGATAGCGTCGATTTACACGTCTTCTGGCACATTCAGCAAGTTTTATGAATAGGAATTCCATGTCGCTAATAGGCCTACTGTGTGTGAATTTATCTTCGTGTAATGCTAGTGACAAGACAATTTCTGGATGTTCCGCTGAGCAATCAGACTTGGTTTTCGCAGGGAGGTTCGAGATTGAAGAAATCAAATCCATAGTTATAATTCCCAGTAATCAGAAAAGTATCTATCCAGTTCCAGACATCGCGAGAAGCGCCACCTGGAATCACACAAACAGATCTGAGTTCTTCACGTTGTTTAGAAAGTCACTTGTCAGTCCGGTAGACAGGAAAGCGAAGCTCAGTCCTGATTTTCACGCCTGTTTCCATATCTACGTATTGTTTCATTCTGGAAAGAATGCCTGTTTTCTCGGGAGGATAGGTTCCAATGGATTTCTGATACAACCTATGTTTGATCGGAATTCATACTCAAGTAATAACAATGAGGTTTACAATCTGTTCGCTACCGAGTTTAAAATGGTCGTACCAGCCCAGTAGCATCCACGGGGTCAGTCCTTGAAATTCAGAAAAAACGCTCCTGCAAATGAGCCTCAGAAAGTAGCAAAGGATAGAAACCTCATGATCCAGCAAACCGCCCGCCTGCTCCTATCGATCTCTCGCGTTCTATACGCGAGACAGGAGCGGCGGGCGGTTTCAAGTTCCAGAACACTAGAACATCGAACATTGAAGGAAAGAGTCACAGCTCGCTTTGTTCTCTTCACTTCGATGTCCGATGCTCGCCCCCCTTTCCAGCATTCCAACCCAATCCATGAAACACTTCAAAATTCTCGCATCCCTTCTCCTCCTGCCGATCACCGGCTGCGAGACCGATCCCCGGGGACCGATCCGGATCGAGAAAGCCAGCAGCCTGCGCATCGAAGATGGCAGCAACCTGGAACTCTTCCTCGTCCGCTTCAGCCACCAAGGCAGGACCGGCGTCCTGCTATGGAAGTCCGCGCCGGGCATCGAGCTGATCGCCGGCCAGGGGAACAGCCTGCAATCCCTCTCCGGCCACAAACTGCGCTATGAAACCCTGACTCAAATCAACTACGTGAACAGCGATTTCACTGTCACCAGCCTTCCTGACCATGAGATTCCCTACAGCACCAGCTCCCACGACTACAACCGCCCGGAGATTACCGGCATGCTCCCCGTTGTGCGGCAGTGCCCCGAGACCGGATATCGAACTTCCTTTAGAATGAACCGCAGAGGGCGCAGAGGGCGCAAAGGAGCGCAGAGGGATTTAAAGCGGCCAGCGAACCCGAATGCTCCGCATTACCAGCATTCCAGAACCTAAAAACCAAACCAATCGATCTCCTCCGCGTCCCTCCGCGTCCCTCCGCGACCACCGCGACCACCGCGACCA
>JAYWDF010000767.1:0-10657 GCA_043779985.1 Akkermansiaceae bacterium
GCCGCCGCTGACGGAGCCGAGGATGGAAGCCGTGCCGCCGGTGATATTCAGCGTGTTATTGCCAGCGCCCATTTCGATTGCTTTGCCACTGCTCGAGCCGTTGATGGTGCCTGAGTTGGTGATTGTGTCGTTGTCCGCCCCGGTGAGTATGGCGGCGTTGGACGCGCCGCCGCCCTGGATGGTCGCGCCGGCATTGTTATTGATGGTAACGGTGAAGCCGCTGGCTGGACCATTCACGGCGATGCCGGAATCTGAGTCGCCCCGGATCAAGCCGCCGTTCTGGTTGGTGACGGTGGCGTTCCCGTAAATGGCCTCGCGGGTCCCTGTCAGAGGCCCGGTAGTGATGTCATTTCCTAAAAGCGAAATGCCCCTTCCGACAGCGTTGTTATTGCCGCTGGCCACCAGTCCTTCGATGGTGCCGGAATTGGTGATCGTGCCCCCGCCCACTGAGATGCCTTCGCTCTGTGCTGGCACGCCGACAGTCGCGCTGAAGGCATTGATCGAGCGGATGATGCCGGTGTTGGTGATGTTTACCAGACCGTCAACGTCCACGCCGTCCCCGTCGCCGGTGATGCCGTTGCCAGTAATCGCGCCGCCATTGATAATCGTCGCCGTCTGGTTTGCATTGAAGCCGTCGAAATTGATGCCGGAACCGTTGTTGCCTTTGATAATGCTGCTGGTATTGTTACTTACGCTGGTGGTAAAGCTAACCGTATTATTCAAAGCCGCGCCCGTGATGCCGTGACGCGCACCTTCGATGAGGCCGCTGCTGGCATTGGTGATGCTGACACCCGTGTTGTTCTGCGCATCCACGCCGTCGCTGCTGCTGCCGGTGCTGCTGGTCGACTTGATGGTGCCCGCGTTGCTAACCACACCATTCACACCGGGCCGGACGGCATCCGCCTCGGACGCCTGCATGATACCGGTGGAAAAATTGTTGATGGTGTTCGCGCCGGTGGTGATCGCAGAGAAGTCGACAGCCTGATTCCCGCCGATGGTAGGGGTATTCAGCGAAATCATCGAACCGTAGTTATTCAGTGTCACGCTCCCGTTCGCCACGTTCATCTGGATCACGTCAGCATCCGCCGCCTGCATCAGCGCGGCGGAGTTGGTGATGCTGCCATTCGTGATCACGAGGCCCGTCACGCCTGTGTTGTCGCGGAGCACGCGGCCTGTGCCGGTTTGGCTGATCGTGCCGAGGTTGGTCAATGCCGCGTTGTTTCCGGAGAGGGTGACCGCTACTGTGCTTCCGCTGATGGTTAGGGTGCTGCCGGCATTGATTGTGCCCGTCTGTCCCGTGCCGGAACCAAGCGTTTGCGCGGTGGTCGAGCTGCCATTGATCGTGAAGCTCGTGGCAAATGCGGGGATGGTGAAGGTGAGAGACAAGAGTGCGAATGCCGCAGTCGGTGCCGTGGGCCTAAACAAAGTTCCGCGCATGGTGCGGGTATTCTGGGGTGGCATTGGAATACTCGATAGGGTCGTCTTCATAATCAGTGCTGGATGGTGCGGATCACCGCAATCCTGACCTGATGATCTGCCGGGATCATCGCGAGAAGGAGCGGTTGAACGTCGTAGGGATAGCCCCTGCGCGAAATGCCGCGATTACTTCCTTGTGACTGTTATGACACCATTCAGCCGACTGGATTGTTTCACAATCGTCACAGTTTCCGCAGCGCGATGACGCCACGTTCCGCCGATAGAAACGCGGGGAGGTCGCGAAAGAAAGAGGCGTGGCCGGGCGTTACAAGCCTTCCAGACACGCGGTGCCGAAGAGCGTGAAGCCGGTGGATTCTTCGATCTGGATGTCGAGAAGCTGGCCGGTGAGGCGGGCGGGGTCACCGTCGAAGATGACGATTTTGTTATGCGTCGTGCGGCCGGTAAGGCGCGCGGCGTTGTGCTTCGAGGGGCCTTCGCAGAGCACTTGCTGGCGAGTGCCGACGACCGCGGCGTTGCTGGCGATGGCGAGGCGATCCACGACGGCGAGCAGACGCTGGTTGCGCATTTCCTTGACCGACTCGTCGAGCTGGCCATCCATCTCGGCAGCTGGTGTGTTGCGGCGCTTGGAGTAGCGAAAGACGAAGGCGTTGTCGAACTGGAGGCGCTCGACGGTGTCAATCGTGGCCTGGAAATCTTCTTCGGTCTCGCCGGGGAAGCCGACGATCATGTCCGTAGTGATCGCGATGCCGGGGCGGGCGGCTTTCATTTTCTCGCAGATCTCGACGAACTTCTCGTTCTTGTAGGGCCGGCGCATTTCCCGCAGGATGCGATCGGAGCCGCTTTGCATCGGGAAGTGGATGTGCGAGCAGAGCTTCGGCAGATAGGTGAAGGCTGCGACGAGGTCGTCGCGGTAGCCGATCGGGTGCGGTGAGGTGAAGCGGATGCGCTCGATGCCCTCGACCTCATGCACGGCTTCGAGCAGCTGGACGAAGGGCGACTTACCGTCAATTTTGGGAAACTCGGTGCGGCCGTAAAGATTGACGATCTGGCCTAGCAGAGTGATTTCCTTCACTCCGTGGGCGGCGAGGTGGCGGACTTCGCTAACAATCTCAGCGATCGGCCGGCCGCGCTCCTTGCCGCGGGTGTCGGGGACGATGCAGAACGAGCAACGCATGTTGCAGCCCTGCATGATCGAGACGAAGGCGGAGGCTTCGCGGGCCTTGGGGACGTGGTCGCGGATGGTGTTCTGCGAGCCTTCTTCTTCGGCGGTGTCGCAGACGGAGGTGCCGCGAAGCGAATAGGTGGGGTCGTCCATGCGGGCTTCGAGCCGGCGTTGGAGGATGCTGTCCACGTATTCGAAAACCTTGTGGTATTTCTGCGTGCCGACGACGACATCGAGGTTCGGCAGGGCTTTGAAAAGTTCCTCGCCGCGCGACTGGGCCATGCAGCCCATGAAGCCGTAAACGACGTGCTTGCGGTCGCGGCCCTTGTGGATCAGGTTGCCCATTTTCCCCAAGGCCTTCTGCTCGGCCTGGTCACGCACCGAACAGGTGTTGATCAGGACGGCATCGGCCTCGTTTTCATCGGTCGTGACCGTGTAGCCGCCTTCGGAGAACATTTTCGCGACCTGTTCCGAGTCGCGCTCATTCATCTGGCATCCGTAGGTTTTGACGTAGACTTTTGGCATGGAATTTCCGGGACGGGCGCGCAAACTAAACAGGAAAGCTCGGGGGTTCAAGGCCGCACGTGCAAGAGTTCAGCCGCTTCATCAAGGAATCGATATTCCGTCGCCGAAGGACGCCGAGGCACTGTGCGACCTCATCGAACAGCTCTACGATACAACTGGATTGCCGCCGCTTGGGCTTGCCGCTGCCAACAAACTCCTTGGCAATGCAAGCCGTAAAACTATGCTTTAGGCAGTTGATCCTCCCGGCTGAAAGCTCCAGGGTCTTTTTTTCAAGAGTAAATTTTTTGGTGTCCATTTGCAGAGGTGACTCTAGGTCCGCGCTGCCTTGATGGAAAGTTGGTAAATTATAAATCAGCATGGAAACGGAAATCAAATCTCCAAAAAACGATGGCTCAAAAAGTCAGCAAAAGCATCGCGGACTAAGGAAATTCCTGCTTGCGGTGTTGCTGCTGGCGGTGATTTCCGTGGTGGGCATAAAGCTGTATCGAAAGCAGGTGGCCGAAAAAGTACTGCGGCAGGAGTTCTCCGTGGAGAAGGATCGCCGGCTGGCGGAGTTACAAACCGTCCGCAATGCCCATGATTTTTTCGGGAGAGGCGATTGGCCGCAAGCCGCGCTCTGGTCTGAAAAAGCCGCGATCCAAGGCGACATTCGTTCTTGGCGGTATTGGGGCGAATGCCTTGAAAAAGGGCTAGGCATCGCGGCCCGTCCCGAAGAAGCCGTAAACTGGTATCGCAAGGCGGTTGCGGCCGGCGATGTGCCGGCAAAGGCGCATTTGGCGGACTGCATGGAACACGGTCGTGGCTGCGACAAGGATGCGGCCGGAGCGGCGATGCTATACCGGGAAGCGGCGGAGGCCGGTGACGCGGCGGCCCAACTGGTGATCGGCGAGATGCTGGCCGAAGGCAGGGATGGTGAGAAATCGCCCGTGAAAGCGGTGGCTTGGTATCGGAAAGCGGCGGAGCAGGGATATGCCCGGGCGCAGGCCAAACTTGGCAATTGTTTGTCGCTGGGGGAAGGCGTTCCGGTGGATTATCCCGAGTCCGCCAAATGGCTGAAGCTGGCTGCCGAAAAAGGTGATCGTCTGGCGCAGCGACGCTATGGAGTTTGCTTTGAGAAAGGTTGGGGCGTGGAAAAGAACCTGAAAGAGATGGTGGTCTGGTTCCAGCGTGCCGCCGACCAAGGGGACATGGACGCGCTGACCAATCTGGGTCTCTGCCGCATGTCGGGCAATGGCGTTACGAAAGATCCAGCAATAGGCATCCGGATGATTCAAACCGCGGCTGATGCGGGTTGTGCGAATGCCGAGCATGCCTTGGGATACTATTATGAGAAAGGAATAGGAGTTGAAAGGAATCCTGAAGCCGCGTTTCGATGGAACTCAAGCTCGGCCGAACATGGTGATGAAGATGGCAAATATGCCGTCGCTTGGTTCTATTTCAGAGGATTCGGAACCAGCCAGGACTATCAGACGGCTGCTGACATGTGTGAGAAACTCGCTTTGGCAGGGAACATGAACGCGATAAACCTGTTGGGTGTCTGTTATCGCGATGGCAACGGGCGACCAAAAAACCCGGAGAAATGCGCGCAACTCTTCGAACGCGCCGCAGGCCTGGGCTTCAATCTGGCTCGTTGGAATCTGGGCTTCCTGCATTTGAACGGTGGCGACGTCCGCACTGCTGCAAAGTGGTTCCAGCAAGGCGCGGACTCGGGCGATGCGGATTGTCAGAATGAAATCGGGCTTTTGCTGGCGACGGGCACTGGCGTGCCCGCCGACAAAAAACAAGCAGCCGTGTGGTATCGCAAGGCGGCTGAACAGGGGAATTCCGCCGCGCAGAACAATCTCGGGCTCGCCTATGTGAATGGGGAGGGGGTGGCAAGGGACTATTCCCAAGCCATCCAGTGGTATCGAAAAGCGGAGGTTCAGGGGAACGACCAAGCCCGATCCAATCTCGGCCAGCTTCATCTGCGCGGGCAGGGATTTCCCAAAGACATGACCAAGGCGGTGGAATTTTTCCGTAAGGCGGCGGATGCCGGGAATGCCCACGGAATGCTCAATCTGGCGGACTGCTATCAGAATGGCTGGGGGCTGGCTCGTGATGGGAATGCGGCGCTCGCGTGGTATCGTAAATCAATTGAACGGAAAATCGATCCATACGCCTATCATAACATGGGCGACTTGCTCGCCTTTGGCGTGGCGATTGCAAAAGACGAGGAAGAAGCGGCCCGGTGCTACAAGGCGGCGGCTGTGCTGGGGTTCTGGGAGTCCCAGATGGCCTATGCCAAATGCCTGGCCGAAGGATTTGGTGTGGAAAAGAACCTCAAGGAAGCGGCTGAGTGGTATGGCAAGGCTGCGGGCCAGTCGCACTCGGAGGCGTTGCTCCAGCAGGCGATCACGCTCTCGAAGCTTGATGATGTGGAATCCCGCAGGCAGGCCGAGGAATTCATCGAAACGCTGGTGAAGAAGAACAACGCCGGCGCGGTCCGCGAGAAGGCGCTGCATTTCGTCAGGGACCCCGCGCTAGCCGTGGAATTGTTGCGCAAGTCCGGGGAGTTGGGCGATGCCGCGGCGATGGCGAGCCTCGGCGATTGTTACTCGAACGGCACCGGCGTGACGAAAGATCCGGTGGAAGCCGCTGCCTGGTATCTCAAGGCTGCTGACAAGAAGAACCCGCAAGGCCAGTTGTCATATGCGAATTGTCTGAGGGATGGCTTTGGTGTTGAGCGGAACGAGGAAGAGTCCGGCAAGTGGCTGCGGCTGGCGGTGGCAGTGAACCATGGCCCGGCACAAGTTCAGATGGGGCGTTTGCTCCTCGCGCAGGGACCGTCCAAGGCAGTGGAGGCGTTCAAGTGCTTTGAGAAAGCGGCGCTCAAGGATCATGCGGAAGGCCAATATGAATTGGGACACTGTTATGAGAACGGCAGCGGCGTAGGCAAGGATCCCGACGAAGCGGTGTTCTGGTACCGGAAGTCAGCACGGGCGAATTGGACCGAAGGACAGGTCGCATACGGCCGGTGCCTGCTCCGTGGCGTGGGTGTGGCTCCGTCGAAAGCCCTCGCCAAAATCTGGCTCGGCCGGGCCGCGAAGCAGGGAAGCGCTGATGCCGCGAAATTACTCGCGGAATGAGCTGGAGCGACGATGAAGCCCGCGAGCCGATTTTTCAGAGTTTCAACTTGCTCACGCCAGCACGAGGCGCTCGTCGGACTCGAGCTTCGCGTTGAGCTCAGGCCAGCCGCCGGGGATTTGCATGTTGAAGCAATGGAGGTAAACGGTGAAGAGCTTGGGTTCGAAGATGTCGACGAGGCGTTCGATGGTGCTGTCGAGGCGGACCGGATCAAGCTTCTTGGGAAGATCGCCAACGACGGAGCCTTTGCCGTCGTGCGGGATGCCCATGCCGTCGCAGAACATGGCGAGCAGGGATTGCTGGCCAGCCATCAGGTAAGCTTGCAGGAGGTGTTCGCCGATGGTGTCACAGGCGTTGATTTTCAGAGTTTTATGAATCCAGGCATATTGCTCGACCATGGATTTTTTCTGAATGTAAACCGGGCGGAGTTTGCGGTTTCCAGCAAGGGTGGCGACCGCGGATTTGTAGACATTTCGATCATTGGCACGGAACCAATCAAGGATTTGAGTGACAATGGCGGGATCGACTGCGGTGTAGAGTTCGTGGGCTTTCACGGTGAGGGAAAATTGAAGTGGCAGGGAGTCAATGCGCTCATTCGCCTCGTGGCAAGGGCGGAGAAGGGGGAAATCTGCATGATTTTGTCAGCGCTGGCAAATCGTGTCGGATTTCACCAAGCGGGCGATGGATCGGTCGTGGATCCGTGACAAAAACAAGAAAGCGCTCAAGGCCCCGATTCCGGCGAGAAACATGTCCCATTGGGTATCCCAGACGTCGCCTTGGGTGCCGAGGAACGATTCGGAGGCCTCTGCGGAAATGAGGGCGGTGAGCCACTCCACGAGTTCGTAGACGGCGCTAAGCGCGAGGCAGAAGGACACCACGCAGAATCCCAGCCAGCCACGCCGGGCGAGCACTCCGGTGCGGAGGAAAATCTCGCGGCAGACGATCGCGGGCACGAGGCCCTGAGTCAGGTGGCCGAGCCGGTCGAAGTGGTTGCGCTTGAATCCTAACAAACTACCCACCCAGTCGCCGAGCGGCACCAAGGCGTAAGTGTAGTGACCGCCGACCAAGAGTAGGATCATGTGAAATCCGATCAGTGAAAGCGCCAGATTCGAAAAGCGCCAATGCTTGGCTTGGGCGATGAAGAGGGCGATGAATCCGAGGAAGACCGGGGTAACTTCAAGCCACCAAGTGACCCGGTCGAAGGGCTGCCACCCTGACCAGGCCACGACCGGGGCCATGGAGGCGAGGAGCAGGAAGTTCGAGTGTGGCTTCAGCAAAGGGGCGGGGGCGTAAGGGTTACTGCAAGCCTAGTACCTTCGGCGGGCTGGCGTTTCCGAAGCGGTCGAGGGCGGTCACCGCGATCGCTTCCGAGCGGGGAATGGTGATGCCTTGGGCGTAGCTGGGGCTGATTTTCACGGTCCGCCAGGTACCGCCGATTTTTGCCTGCACGGCGATCTTGGCGGTGCCGCCGTCGGGTGTCCAACGGACGAAGGTGCCGTCGCCTTGGAGGGTGGCGCTTACGCCGGGTGCGGCGGGTGCTTTCTCGCTGAGCCACGGCATCGGTGGAATCGCCGCAGGCTGGGTGTAGGTGTTAGCGAGTTTGGTGGCGATGCCGCCCTGGTTGCGCACGAGGCTCTTCGCGCTCCAGTGGATGTGGCCGTTCCAGTTCTTGCCGATCTTGCGGGAGAGGTCGATTTGGTTAGTGATTTCCGAAGCCGGGCGATGGTCTTCCGGGCCGCCAATCCGCTCGGTGGCGATGCCGGGCCAGACCGGGCGGGAGCCTTGTTGCCGCCACCAGTTGAGCAGGGCGGAGAAGCTCTGTTTCTGCGGCGAATCCGGCCAGTAGAGCTGCGGAGCGAGGTAGTCGACCCAGCCGTTTTTCAGCCATTTGCGCGAGTCTCCGGCGAGTTGTTCATAGCTGTCGATGCCGGCCTCGATGCCGGCGGGGACGCCGGGCCGCCAGATGCCGAAGGGGCTGATGCCGACGCGCACCCAGGACTTCTGGCGTTTCACCGCTGCATAGAGATTGCTCACAAATCCATCCACGTAGTTGCGGCGTTCGGCGGGGGACTTCCCATCGGCGAAGTGCAGGCTGCCGGAGGGGTAGGGATAGAAATAGTCGTCCAGGTGGACGCCGTCGACGTCGTAGCGTTTCACCACGTCGAGGATCACGTTGAGCGCACGGGAGCGGGTTTGTTCGCTGGCGGGATCGCACCACGTCATGGTGCCGAATTTCTTGGTGATTTGGGGGGAGGTGTTGGTGACGTGGTTGCTGGCGATTTGCTGAGAGTTGTTCGAGAGCGCCCGGAACGGATTGAACCAGGCGTGGACCTCGATGCCGCGAGCGTGGGCTTCCTTGATGCAGAAGGCGAGGGGATCATAGCCCGGGGAACGGCCCATCGTGCCGGTCAGGCTGGAAGACCATGGCTCGAGGGTGGAGGCATAAACCGCATCGCACTGGGGGCGGACTTGGAAAATGACGGCGTTCATTTTCAACGCGGCCAGCTTGTCGAGGATGCCCCGCATCTCGGCTTGCTGGCTGCCGGCGCTGAGTCCGGAGGAACTGGGCCAGTCGATGTTGTAAATGCAGGCGATCCAAGCGCCCCGGAATTCGCGGGCCAGTGCGGGCGGGCGCTCGTTGACCGGCGCATATGATTGGGCGGAGGCGGTGGCGGCGAAGCCCAGCGAAAATAGAAAGGTGATCAAGCGGACCATGGGCCGCATGATGTGCGGATCCGGCCGGCCCGGCAAGCCTTGTGAAACCCGGAAGGAATTCACAAGGCGGCTCCAAGGGCTCCGACTACTACGGCACCTTGGATTTTAACTTCGCCGGGTCCTTGATTTTTCCGCTGCTGAACAACCAGGAGGCGCTCTGATAAAAAACTGTGGCGTCGTGAACCAGCTTGTCGGATACCGCGGGCTCGATCGGCGAGAAATCACCGGTCCCCCGGTCACAGACGTAGGCGGAGTGCTTTTGGTTCGGCTTGAGAATGGCGATACCTTCATTCTGGAGCAGTGCGATTTTCTGATAGTTGCTGACAAACGCGCGGCCGGGAAGCGATGCTGCCGAGGGGGCTAGCAGATCGTGACCATAGCTCAAGGTATCGTAGTTCCAATTCAGCAGGCCGAAGACGGTGGGCATGAAATCCACTTGGCTGCACAGAGCGGCAACGTTCTTTGCCGGAACCAGCGAGGGGTTGTAGATCATCGCGGGGATGTGATACTTGGTGACGTCGATTTCGGTTTTACCGGCGCTGCTGGCGCAGTGGTCCGAGATGAAGAGAAACAAGGTATCCTTGAACCAGGGCTTCTTGCGGGCTTCTTCGATGAGGTTGCCGACGGCCCAGTCGGAATATTTCACCGCGGCTTTGATTTTTCCGGACTTTTTCTTGCTGTGCGATGAGAGGTCGATGCGGCCAGCTGGGAAATCGTAGGGTCGATGGTTGCTGGTGGTCATGCAGAAATAGTGGAACGGCTTTCCAGCTGCGTGACTGGCGTCCGCCTCCGAAATGGTCTTGTGAAACATGTCTTCATCGCAGGCTCCCCACGCGGTTTTGAGGGTGATGTCTTCTTTTTTCCATGCGCCGACGTCCATGATCCTGCAACCGGCGGTGGAGAAATAGCGGTTCATGTAGTCGAACTGGCCGTCGCCGCCGTAGAAGAATGCGCAGTCGTAGCCGCGCTTGAGGAAGGGCGAGAATGTCGTAACGAGGTCGGTGCCTTCCGGGCGGTAAATGATCGCCTGTCCGGGCGTGGGCGGCAGGTTGAGCGTAATGGCTTCCATGCCGCGGACCGTGCGAGTGCCGGTGGCATAGAGGTTTTCGAAAAAGACCGACTCTTTGGCAAGGCGGTCGAGATTCGGCGTGATGCCGTGCTTGTTTCCCAGATAGGTCATGTAGTCGCCGCTGAGGCTCTCCATGCAGACGAGAATCACGTTCCACCGGTGTTCGGGCGAGGTCGCCTTGATGCTGCGATGGAGATCCTCCAACGCCGGAGATGTCGCCGTCTCATTGGCGGTGACAAGCAGCTTTTTCGCCTCGGTCAGCGCCTGGTCGTGCGGCAATTTTGGATACCACTTTTCGTAGTCGAGCTCCATCTGTTTGAAAGCGGCGAAGAAAGACCAACAGCCGTTTTTCGCGAGCTCGCTGTGATATTGATTGGTGAATGCAGGGAGCACTGCCTGGCTCACGAAAATCACCGCGAGCGTGGTCATCGCCAGCCCTGCGATGGGGACGGCGCAGCGGTCTTTCCAGGTGGTGGTGCCGTTCACGGTCCAGGCGAGCGCCCCCTTGCGAGCCAGCAGCCAGACCAGGCTGCCCGCTACTGCGCCGATGCCCGCGAAAATCCAGTAGATCGGATAAGATTCCCGGATGTTGCCCCAGACTTCCTGGGTCCAGATCAGGTAGTCCA
>JAYWDF010000768.1:0-3793 GCA_043779985.1 Akkermansiaceae bacterium
AGGGTCACCTGCCGCTCCTGCATCGCTTCGAGCAGCGCGGACTGGACCTTCGCCGGAGCGCGGTTGATTTCATCGGCAAGGATGAGGTTGTTGAAAATCGGGCCGAGCTTCGGTTCGAATTTAGTCTCTTGCGGATGGTAGACCATCGTCCCGACCAAGTCGGCGGGGAGTAAATCCGGAGTGAACTGGAAGCGCGCGAAGGTGGCGTGGAGCGATCCGGAGAGGGCCTTCACGGCGAGCGTTTTGGCAAGGCCCGGGACGCCCTCAAGCAGAATGTGGCCGTTGCAGAGCAGTCCGATCAGCAAGCGGTCCACTAGGCGCTCTTGTCCCACGAGAACCTGCGCCATTTCGTCCTTCACCGCTTGGATCCAGCCACTGGTCTCCGCGATCTGCTCTTGCAAGGTTTCAGTTGTCATCGATTTCTTGTCAGACTTTGGCATGTCAGCGGATCTGTGCAACCGACAAAGCGCTCGCCTGCTGCTTTCGTCGGCCCCGCTGTTTTATGAGGGAAAAATCGCTGGTTTGCCCCTTGCACGTCTCGGCGCCCGACGGATCGGGTGGGCCGGGAAGCGCTGCTCCCTCAGCGAATGGCGTGGCGTTGCGGTGGATTTTCCAGATGGAGAATCATCCACGCGGCGATGTCAGCGTAGATGGGGAATGGAGTGATGAGGACGTTGTCATGGTCGGCTCCGGGGATGTCCTCCCACTTCTTCGGCTGCGCGTGAGTCAGGGAGTCAAAAAGTCTCCGGCCGGAAGCGATCGGCACGACATGATCGCCACTGCCATGGGCGACAAACGTGGGAATGCGGATCAAGGCGGCCTTCTCGTGTGGTTGGATATCGTCAAGTGCGATGCCGGACTTCCAGTGGAAAACCACATTGGTCGCCGTTGCCCAAAGCGGGCCGGCAGTGG
This sequence comes from Akkermansiaceae bacterium, assembly GCA_043779985.1. Taxonomy (GTDB): domain Bacteria; phylum Verrucomicrobiota; class Verrucomicrobiia; order Verrucomicrobiales; family Akkermansiaceae; genus Luteolibacter. The sequence goes on from JAYWDF010000768.1 coordinate 913, forward strand.
TGCCGACGTAGCGGGATGCCTGGTGTGCAATCACTGGTGGGAATGAATCGAAGCTGGAAATCACGACGAGCGCCTGCCACGGAGCGCCGGGCAGGGCGGCGGCGTGGACGGCGACCGAGCCGCCCATCGACATCCCAATCAGTCCGGCAGGCTGTTTTTCAAAAGCAAAAAACTTCGCGGCCTCCTCAAGCACGCGGGCGGGCAGGCTAGCCTCGCGGACTCCGTAAGTGGCGACCGCGGCGGGATGCTCGCCGTGTGCGGGTAGATCCGGGATCACACAGCGGAATCCCGCGGCGCAGAGCCGCTCGGCAACGGGCAGGTAGTCTTCCTTGCGGCCCTTGCGTCCGTGGAGCAGCACGAGGGTGGCGGTGATTTTCCCGGGCGCAGGCAGAGCGGTGCCGCGGGCTTCGAGCTGCTGGCGGACTTTCACCCCGCGGGTGCCGAGATTCCCAGAGGGACAGGGAGTGCAAACCAGGCTGGGCGTGCCGTCGCTGACGATAAACCGCTGGATCTGAAGGCCGTGAGTGGTCGGGTTTGATAGGAAATCCCGGTGGTAGTCCATCAGGGGCCGGCGGGTGGGGCTGGCAATTTGCGAACCCGCCCAGAAGGCTAGGCCGGCGGCGGCGCTGCCGACGGCAAGGGCGCATGCTGAAAGAATTTTTCGCCAGTGCTGGCGGATGGAGCGAGGGCTGGAAAACATCTCTGGGGGACCTCGAGGATGTCACAGACTGTTGGGGAGTGTCTAGCAGGAACTGCGGCGTGCGGCTGGGATAGTGGTATTTTCCCGCTGGAAGGTTGGGAAAACCTCGAATGTGGCCGGAGAATGAACGTTATTTCGATCATACTGGCTCGCGCGGGATTGGCGATGGGAACTTCTTCTACGCCTGCTCATTCCGAGCACGCTGGCGGCGGGTGTGAAGTCGGGAATTGCCTGCGTATTCCCTAGCGGGTGTTATCCAGTGGGTCACAGCGGCACGCCGCGTTCGACGCCGCCGGTCTATCAAGGCCAGGCGGAAACCCGCACCGGCGAGGTATCTCAGGGTTGTTTTTTGGGCTCTGGGTAGGGAGGATTGGTCATCGCCTCCGGCGCGGCGGTCTTGAGATTAGGCGGGATGGCGGCATCGACGTCGCGGGTGGCCCAATGGATCGCGCCGATCAGAATGTTCTGATAGGTTGGATTGGTCCAGATGTCATCGCGATGCCCCATGGCGGTGTAGAACACCCGGCCTTTTCCTTCCGCGCGCGCCCAAGAGGTCGGATAGGCGGGGCGTTTGTAGGGATCTCCCGTCATGGAGGGCGAATCGATCACGGTTAGGGCGTGGATGTCGGGGTTGAAATTCTTCAGCGAATACCATTCCTCGTTGAAGGCGAAGCTGTCACCCGCATCGGCGAAGCCCGGGAAGGCGCGGTCGATGACCTTGTTCGTCGCGACCTGTTGGGCTCCGTGAATGATGAACTCTCCGCCGAGGAAGCAGACGTAGGCATCGGCATCCGTGCCGTGGTTGAGGTAGCGGTCCGGTCCTTTTTTCGACTCGTTCGAGGTATGGAATGTGTCACTGGCCGAGTGCAGGCCGATAAAGCCCTTGCCGCCCTTGACGTAGTCGAAGAGCGCTTGTTTTCCCGCTGGAGTCATCGCGGGTTGGCCGTCGGTCCCGGTCGTTGTGAGGTCGCCGGTGGTGTAGAAAATCACGGCGTCGAAGCCGGCGAGATATTCTGGCGAGAACTTCGAACCATCCTTGGAGAAGACGAATTCCCAAGAGTTTTTGGTTCCGAGGTCGAGGAAGATTTTCTCGGCGAAGCTGGGTTGCCCGGTCTTCCAGGAGATCACCGAGTGCTCGAACCCGCTCGACTTGGTGAAGAATAACAAGCGGTGTGAGGGGGCCGCTTGGAGCGATGTGGAAATCCCCAGCGCGAGGGCCAATAACGAAACCGTGTGTTTAAACATGGCTGCAGCCTAAGTCGTTGGGGCTGCGTTGCAAGGCAGGAAATGGGAGCTGCGGCTGCTACTTGGAGTGGTCAGCCGGCACGTTTTCACCCGCCCAGAGGCGCTTCTGAGTCCAGTCCTTGGCGGGTGCTGTCCAGAGCGGATCCGTCGCAGGGAGTCCGAGATGGAGCAGGCCGGTGAGGCAGAGATAGAGGCTGCCCGTGGAGATATAGGATTCCCGGACCGCGGTTTGATGGCCTGCGATGCCGACTTGGAGCCAGCCATCCGCGTCGAAGGTGCCGGCGGGTTCGATCATCCGGTGGACTACGGCGTTGAGCGCGCAACGTACTGCCGCCGGATCGATAACTTTGGGCAGTTCGTGCCGCAGTGCGACTAGGGAGAGGGTTTGGAACGCGCCGAAGCGGTAGGCGCTGGATCGGCCGATCACGGGGAATGTGCCCTCGGGTGAAATCAGCCGTTCCTGCACCTCGGCATAGCGTTGTGCCCGCGCTAGGATGACCGGCAGCTTGGCGGCGAGCGGTGAATTTTTTGCTTTGCAGACTTCGAGCACCGCGACCAGGGCGGGTTGGATCACGAAGCTGTTATAGTAGTCCCAATGATAGTTCGGTCCGTCGCCATAAGTGCCATCGCCGACGAACCACTGTTCATGTCTCTCCAAGGCATGTTCGATGCCTGGCATTTGGCACTCGCCGGTGAATTGCCACAGCGCGGCCTCTACCAACGCGGTGAACAGCAGCCAATTGTTCTCGCCGGGCTTGAGCTGGCGGCTGGACTTCAGCGCGTTCATGACGTCCGCTTGCTGGGCGGTGCTGAGGGGTTTCCAGAGTTGGTCGGGAGCACGCAGCAAGGCGAGAGAAAGAAACGCCGTATCAACTAACGGCTGACCGCCTTTCGAGAAATTCATGAAATCCGGTGATTTTGGATCGGTGGCGGAAA
>JAYWDF010000769.1:0-3791 GCA_043779985.1 Akkermansiaceae bacterium
GAATCATTGAATCGGGTTTGTCTGACTGACTGCCGGGAGCGATCTCCAACTTCGGCAGCCCATCCACCACCTTCATCGTCTCCAGTCCCACCGTGACCACCCGCAGGAACAGCTCCAGCGGATACTTGGGGTTGGCCATGGTTTCGGTGGCCCAGAGGTTGGCGTCGTTGGTGATGCCGCTGTCTTTGTCGGTGGTGACGGACTGGCGCTCCATCACTCATTCCAGGGCGGGCTTGCCGTTGACCACGTAATCGTAGGCGGCGAGCGGGATGTTTTTCAGGGTGATGTATTCGTTGTAAATGACGGTGCTCTTGTCATTCACGCTCTTGCCGCTGGCGTCCTTGGTCTTGCCGAATTTCATCTTGGTGACGCGGTAGCGGCGATCACCGGTCGCCGCCTCCGCAATCTTCACTTCCTCCACCGCCACGCCGGGATGACAGGCCACGGTCTCGTAGTTCAGATGCCAATGGGCCAGATCGCGGCCGGCTTGGGAGAAGGCGCGGAAATCCGCAAACGGACTCATGCTGTGAATAGATTCATTTGCCGGTTTGGTTGAGGCATGATTTCGGGCCACAGTTCAACCAATGACTGAGTGGAAATCCGAGCCAGTTCCTTCGGTTCAATTTTGTTAAGGCCTCCGCCGTAAACGCGGCCTTCGCTGCGTAGCTCTCCACCAGTAAGGTTACCCAGCCAATTGTGGATGCGGGCGGCTCGTTCGGGGTATGCGGAAAGCATCGCGGCAAGTCCGTCGGTGGGGGTGAGCATGAGATAAAGGTTCGTTGCAACTGCTTGGGAGCGGTTCCAGATGAAGCGGAACGGTAATTTGTCGTGAGTGCCACGGCCCATGTAGGTGCAGAGAAAGGGGGCGGCTTGCCGTTGTTCCTGCCGATACCAAGGAGTGCGGCTGCGGAGGATGTAGCCTTTCTTGATGTCGAGGGATTCTGCGGTTTGCAGATAGGCCCACAGTTTGGGATGTTTGGTGGCAAGTAAGTCCTCAGGCAGCTTGGAGTCGAGAAGACATAGCTGAGGGGAAAGCTTGGGATAGCCGTCGGACTCGGATTCGATGAAGGTGGCGGCGAGGTGTCGGGGACTGGGAAGGATGGGGCGGAGAAAAGTGGGTGGGATGCCGAGTTGTTTGGCCTTGGTGCGCTCCATCACAAAGAACGCATTGCAGCCAGTGGCGATGCCGCGCTGGATGCGGAAAAAATCTCCGAGGCACGGCCCTTCAGCTTTGTTGCTGCCCATGCGGTCATTGTCGGCATGACGCGGAAAGCTCGACCATTTTCCTGTTTCGCGGAGCTGTGGCAGGCTGACTTTTTCGCTGACAATGGGATCTTCAAGGGTGCCGCCGAAGGTGAAATTAGCCCCGTGATCTACTAGTGCGGGTGTGTTTTCGAAGACCACGATGGCTGAGGTGACGAGGGCGTCGTTGAACTGAACATCTGCCGGATCGAAACGGTGGAGACGAATGAGAGTGACGTGTTTTGATAGGAAATCACGAAGGGCGGAACCGTAGTTCACATCCACAAACTCGGACGGGATGAGCCAAGCCGCGATCCCGCCTTTTTCCATCCAGGTAGTGGCGAGAATGAGGAAATAGACGTAAAGACCGGAGAGGCCGCTGACTTTGATTCCGGTGCGCTGGAAGACGAGGGACTGAAGGCGAATCTTGTCGTCTTGATTGAGATGGTGATGTCGGACGTAAGGTGGATTGGCTAGAATCAGACTGGGCGCGGGCGGGCAATGACCTTGGGTGATCACCTGCGTGAAATCGCCTTTTATCATGTGAAGGCCGGACACGCCCCAGAGGGATTCGGCGGCATCCGCAAACTCGGGGTCGAGCTCGATGCCCATTGCATGCTCAAGACCATTGCGACCAAAGACGGCTGAGGCAGCGGAATAGAAGCTGCCGGAGCCTATCGAAGGGTCGGCGAAGCGTGGTCGTGAGTGCTGCGGCTTGAGCAGAGACTTGATGTAGCCGGCGATCTCAAGGGCCAACGGATATGGAGTGGCGAATTGGCCAAGGCGATTGCGTTCCTCTGGAGACTTCAACGAGTCGATCTCACGCTGGAGCTCTTGGCGGCGCGTTTCGTTGGGATGTTGCTGGACTGAGACCATGGGGTATTATAGTCCAATTTTTACAAGATCATCCATCCGGTGTTCCCATACCCAGTCGATGCCCTCGGCGGCTTCGTAGCCGAGATAATCACTGCCGAAATAGCCGCAGAGGAAAAGAAGGAATTGCACGGATTGTCCATAGGTATTCCGCAGTTGATGAACCTTGATCGCTTCTTCCTTACGACGCTTGTTGGTGTTGGTGAAATCACCTGCGGACTTTGCTTCAATGAGAATAGGAAGGCGTCCTTTCTTCGGCTTGAGCGGTTGGACGACGACATCAATCGGGATGTTGACGCGCTGAATACTGCCGACGACTAGGTTCATCCGAAATGCATAGGTCCCAGGCTCCATTTTGGCGAGAGTCTCTGTGGAAGAGTGGGATTTCTTCCGATAGCCACGAGCTTCAAGCCACTCCCCGATCAACTTGAGCTGCCGCTGTTCCTGAGCGTTGCGCACAATTGGGTTGGCGACGGCGCTGCACAGCCGATCCGCGACGATGGTGGCCGCCCGGTCGCGTTCGAGATCGGGCGCTTTCCGTCTGTTGGCAGCATCCAGCCACGGGAAAATATCATGATCCAAAAGCCTGCTCACGATGTCGCAGATTTTCGTGAGGTTATCATCGAGAACTGACGGTATCATCCGGGCGGCGAGCTTGCCTGTTTCCATCGTTCCGACCAAGGATTTGCTAGCACCAGCCAGACCTATCAGACGATCTACCGCCAAAGGCGGAGCCGTGCACATGCGAAGGGTGGAAATAACCTCGGGATTGGCTTTTAGCGCGGAAGGCGTGATGTCGTGGAGATCGCGCGTGGCGATCAGAGCACTTTTGACTCTTTCTGTCGTGGAACGGCGCGTGGCGCGAAATGTTTCTGGAGCAAAGCGGATAAACCATTGGTTGAACTGATCGACTGAGGCGGCGATGTCTGGTTTCCAGAGGTGAGGTTTGTCAGCATTGATGTATTTGGACATGGCGTGTTATCGAAAAGCGATCAGGCAGCGAGTGGGGTCGAACGCCCTGAAATCAGCCTATTGGAGGCAGGATGGCAAGTGGTGTTGATGTCCTCGTCCTTGCTGCGCTTTTTCCCGACCTCGACATCGGAACAGACGGCGAAGGAATGAAGCGGGAGGGCGCTTTCCTGGGTCCACTCGGTGAGGGTCTGGGAAAGCAGGTTCAGGCTGGGGACGAGGAACAGCACGCGCTTGTTTTTCCCGGCGACTTCCTCGGCGATCTTGAGGCTGGTGAAAGTCTTGCCGGTGCCGCAGGCCATGATGAGCTTGCCACGGTCGGCGGATTCCAGGCCGGTGACGACCTTGCCTTTGGCGCTGGTCTGGTGGGCGCGGAGTTCTTTTTTCGGCTTGAGCGAAGGGGCTGCGGCGGTGGGTTGGTATTTCGCCCAGTCGATCTGGCTGGTTTCGAGGGCGAGCAGGTCGATCTTGTAAACCGGCGGTGTCTGGCTGTGGAGGGAGTTTGAGGCGTTTTCGCTCCAGTCGTTGGTGGTGGTGACGATGTAGCGGAGCGTGAAGGGTTTTTGGCCGGAGGCAGTGAAGAAGCTGTCGATGTCGGACTTTTTCACTGTGTAATCCTCGGCGTAGCACTTGCACTGGATGGCGTGGTATTCCTCGGTGCCACGGGTCTTGGCGACGAGATCGATGCCGGTGTCTTTGCCGGACAT